>NZ_JAWDKA010000007.1 GCF_032714615.1 Methanorbis furvi | reverse complement strand
GGTCATTCTGTCAGTCCTCCGATTTTCGCAAGGATCGGATATGTTTTCTTCATCTCTTCTATCAGTTCGATGTTCAGACCGGGATATCTTACTTTCATGTCGGACAAACGCCGCCTAACAACATCACTCGGGTTCAGTTCGCAGGATCGCATCTCAGAGATCCATCTTGCTTCGTTGGTCACGTCAGCGAAAGCCCGCCGGATGATATCAGCCGGGCCGTTTGTGATCGGTGTGGATCCACCGCCGCCCTCGGAACCCTTCGCAAGAGTCTTGATGTAGTCCTTAAGTACTGCAGAACAACGATCTCCATAGGTCTGTTTGAACCATTTTCTCAGGTCGTCTTCATCATCTGTGAAGTAAATCTTCAGATCAGGCATTCAATACAAATCTCCCTTCTACATACCCACGAATGAGCGCCATGATTATTTTGGACGCTTTTCCTTTGGGTATCATTTCCAGAAATTTATTCCAAATTTTAGCATCGGAATCTCCGATGTATAGGCTAAAGTTTGATGCTATTTTTTTCTCAACTCCTCCGCGCTCGCGGTCTGTTTACACGAGAGTTATAACACATAGATAACACAAGTGCATACATACATACACATGGGTTCTATTTATGGGTGTCGTTTTAATAACACATACGCCACACCTCATAGTATGGTAACGAAAAAGGCTCAAATTGCTTGCCGCTTGAGTCCAGAAACATTAGGGAAGGTGAAAACCCTCATTGAAAAGGATGATGCACCCTTTGAGTCCATGAGCGAATATCTCTATACGCTCATCATCTCAGATCTTGCCCGTCGTGAAATGGGAGTGGACGCAGTAACCTACCAATTTTTTGAACTCTTGAAAAACCCCGAGATTCAGAAAGAGATCAAGCGACTGCTCAAAGACTGATACCCACACACATACACACGGGCTTAAGAAAAAATCTCTATGGACGGTAAAGTCCGACCGGACGTGCGGACGTCCGACCGGAAAAACCTCTCATCAATAGCTTTTTTTTTATATTATATTATTATTATTTAGTACTAGTACTAAGTACAGTACAAGAAAGAAGAAGAAAGAAGAAACAGACACACACATACATACACACAGACAGACCGTCCGGTCGGACTTTTTCAGAGATACACTTTTTTTCTTACCCACACACATACACATGGGCTTAAAAATAAGGAGATTATCTTGTTAGAATATCCGTTTCGCCGTGCCAAGTCCATTCAAGGGTTTTTTTCAATCTTGCCCCAAAATGAATCTCAAACATGCCAAATGAGGTATCGGGTAGCTGATTACCGGAAATATAAGTACTCTGTCCCGTATATGATTCAACATGTGCCCCTAATATAGTCGCCGAATATGTGAGATTTCCCACTTTTTGATAGGCGAAATCGAAAACAATCTTCTTCACATATCCATTTAAACCATAATCAGAAGCAGATTCTACACCTTTATCGACATAGGCATGGGCAGTTCCCTGACCGTTGTCGTAGAACTCAAGATCTATCGTTCCCATACCCCCTTCTTTCATATGCCATGTTCCAACAATCGGATCCGACATTGATACACAACCTGCACAAAACACGAAGATCATACTCACCATGATCATGAGGGATAAACTGAGTTTTGCATTCACCGCCATGAATAACCATTTACCCGAGGTGACATAATACCATCTGAAACAGAGAGGATTAGGTGTCCTCTTCTGCAAGAATTTCTCTTAACCGTCCGATGATAACAGGAGATAACAGCGCCCGGACGAATGGATCACTGTAATCTATTTTCTTCTTGTGCATCTCGTGATCCCGTGATCCGGGTTGCTGCCGTTTTCGGCTCCCCTTCTCTAAACCTCTGTTGCGCCTATGATCGGGTTCCGGGATCACATCAGCACAACCGTCTGATGTTAATTTTTTCATAGGCTCTGAAATCATCGACCCGTATCATGATAAATCCCAGACCGCGCGATGTGAAAGTGCCCGATGACCACTATCGATGATCAGGTAACCATTGAGGAACCCTGTTTTATGACCGGCCAGACCGATCATTATGCATACAAAAATGTCCACATGTGTCTGGACGTGTCCGGACAGGAGAAAAGAGAAATGCAAAACAGAGGAAAAGCGAAAAAAACGGTAATCCAAAGGATTAGAAAAAGGTTACACACAACAATCGATCCCGAGACTTACGAGTTTATCAAGAACGGAGGCTTAAACGCAGGCAAAATGCTTGATACAGCCATTTCTGAACTCAGAACGAAAACAAAGGCAAATTTTGTCTTAATTTTGAAAAACAACGAAAAAGAAGAGCCTCAGACGAGATTTGAACTCGTGACCTCGTCCTTACCAAGGACGCGCTATGCCAGCTAAGCCACTGAGGCAGTGCGTGATAACAAGATAGGAAGTATACAAATTTAAACATTATGGATTGAAATCCAAATCAGCCAAAAAAATATACCCCGGGACAAAATCCGCAGCCGTAAAACAAACTTCGCGCATTAGAACAACTCACGAATCCTAATCGACGCAAGAAACGCCGTCGAAAAACATGCCTGAATATTGTAGCCGCCCGTATCTCCGTCGATATCGAGCACCTCGCCGATGAAAAAAAGTCCGGGCGAGATCTTTGACTCGCAGGTTTTCTTATTGACCTCCTCAAGACTCACACCGCCCGCAGTTGCCATCGCAACCTTGTAATCTCCCACATGATCGATTCTGACCGGATACTCGGCAAGATTTCGAACAAGCATAGAACGCATCGAGGCAGTCAGCTGTCCGCCGGTCGTGCCCTCAGGAACTCCTGCCTCCCTCACCAGCAGACGAAGCAGCCGTTCAGGAACTCCTGCAAACGAAAGAAGATTTTGCACCTGTTTTGCCCCGGACGCCGCACACGCCGCACGAATCAATGCATCCAACTCCTCAGACTTTTTTGGGGAAAACGCGATTTTCAACACATCACCATCCCGCATCCATCGCGATGAATCAAGAATCACCGGCCCTGAGTAGCCGAACCGCGTAATCAGCAGATCACCTGAACGCGTCAGAATCTTTTTTCCATCCCGCCAGATTGCAACACTCACACTCGCAAACGAAATGCCGGACAGATCAGCAAGCCGGTGATCAACAACATACACCGGAGCAAGTGAGGGATGCGGCTCTATGACGGTGTGTCCAAGCAGCTCAGCCAACAAAAACCCATCTCCGGTAGAACCGGTCTGCGGATACGATTTTCCCCCAGTCGCAATCACCAGAACTTTGGCGGAAAAAACACCAAGCGCGGTTTTCACTCGGTAAACACCATTCTCGCACGACACCGACTCTGCCGGCAGAGAACTCATAATCTCAACATTTGCCTCATCACAAGCATCAAGCAGCGCATCCAAAATATCATCCGCGGAAAGAGACGCAGGAAACACCTTGCCTGACTCGCGTTCGATGAGCTCAACACCGCGGCTCTCAAAGTACTCCCGCATCGCAGAGTTGGAAAACGCCATCAGTGCCGGCTTCACAAACGCACCATGATCTCCGTAATGAACAGCAAAACTCTTCACATCGCCCGCATGCGTAACATTACACTGGCCGGAACCTGCAATCAGCAGTTTTCTCCCCGGGAGAATCATCTTTTCCAGAACAAGTACCCGCAGCGGTGAAAGATTTGCCGCACAAAAAAGACCCGCGGGCCCTGCCCCCACAACAATGCAGTCGTACATGAAAGTATATGCACCCGCAACCCTTATCTCGTCTTCTCTCCAATATCAAAGGAGCACTTTATAGTGCTGACTGAAGTAAGTCCGACGTGTCTGTCACTACGACACTGCCGCAACCCTGCGGCTTTGGGATTACGACGAGTCAGTTCGGCTCCGCAGAAAACCTGCGGAAACGCGACATGCATTGGAAAAAACTGCTAATGCAACTGCTCTTTTCGTGACTTACGGCTGTTTCCATTTGATTCCGCAAAGGAAACGGTTATCCGCTGTACGGGCGGACAGTCCCTTCGGAGGTGAAAACAATGGCACGCATACATGCAAGAAGAAGAGGAATCGCCTCCTCGGTCAGACCATTCCGCCAGGAAGTACCTGAGTGGTCCAACACCGACGTACAGGAAATTGAGAAGAAAATCGTTGAGCTTCGTAAGAATGGTCTTACCTGCGCTCAGATTGGACTCGTCCTCAGAGACAAATTCGGTGTTCCGAACGTAAAGCTGGTTACCGGCAAGAGAGTCAACGCAATCGTGCGTGAACACGACCTTGACACCGACATCCCCGAAGACCTTCGCAACCTGATGTACAAGGCACTCGCAATGCGCAAGCACCTTGGCGAGAACAAAAAAGATCTCCACAACAAGCGTCAGCTCCAGCTGACCGAGTCCAAAGTCCGCAGACTGGTAAAATACTATGTCGGCAACAAACGCCTGCCCGCAGGCTGGACCTACAAACCGGAGACCGCAGAGATTCTCCTCTCCAGATAACGTCACTCACCCCTCATGTCACTGGAAACCGCAGCTGAAACCCTTGCAAAACGTCTTGCATCCATGGAGTACGTGGAAATTTACTCCCATTACGATGCAGACGGCATAGCGTCAGCTGCGATCATGTCAATAGCCCTCAATCGGGCGAACATCGCATTCAAACTCCGGATTCTACCGGGAATACACGAGGATGACGTGGAGAACCCTGAATGTTCTCTTCTCTGTGACTTTGGTGCGTCGTGTACTGGTCTGGTGGAAAGCACGATGATCATTGATCATCACGTGCCCTACAACACCTCCCCCAATCATGTCAATCCGCGCAGCTGCGGCGAGGACGGCGAGACCGAACTCTCAGCCGCAGGCTGTGCCTATCTGGTGGCAAACGCGCTTGGAGACAACCGCGACCTCGCAGGTCTTGTGATGCTGGGCATCATCGGCGACAATCAGAGCATCTCTGGAAGGAATGCGAAAATTGTCGGTGATGCGGTGGCAAACAATCTGATAAATCCGGGCCGGGGCATTCTGATGCCGGGACGAACCACAAAAGAGCAGATTGCAATCTCGCTGCATCCGTTTCTGCCGAATTTATCCGGCGAGACGAAGAAGGCCGAGGCAATTGAGAGTGCATGCACATCAAAAATATCGGACGATGATTATACGTCCTGCATACTTTCAAGAATCGCTCTTGAGTCGGATGCGTCCTATCAGGCCCTGATGAATCTGTATGGAGAGTCGTGGAGTCTTGAGCGCGAGGTTATCCAGAATGCTCACGCGTTCACTGCGGTGGTTGATGCATGCGGCAAAGTCGGTAAGTCCGGCATTGCGTATGCTCTCTGCTGCGGGGACGCCTCCTATGTGGACGAGGCATGGAATACAGCAATCGCCCACAGAAACCATATCATCGAGGCGGTGAAATCTGCTGAGAAAATATCCGAGACTCCGTGTATCTGGAGAGTGAACGATGCGTCATCCGCAAGTGATGCTGCTGATGTTCTTATCGAGTCCGCGGACGTTCCGATGTTTGTTGTCGGCAGAGGGTCAGCCTCGGTCCGGGTTTCAGCACGCGCTCCAGCAGGATGTGCGGTGAATCTGGAGCAGATTATGAAGTCTGCTGCAGAGTCATGCGGCGGTTCCGGCGGCGGGCATTACTCCCGAGCCGGCGCAGACGTTCCGCTTGAGTGCGAGAATGAGTTCCTGAAAAAACTGGAGGCGGCAGCATCATGCACGTGAGTGGAACTATCACGTCCGTGCATGCGAATGCGGAGAATGTGGCACAGTCGTTGTCTCCGGACAACGGCGGGTTCATGACCGTTACAGCAGTCGACGGTTGTGTGGTGGCAAAGATAAGCGGGGAGTCACTGAGATCAGTGATTGCGACGGTGGATGATTATCTGGTGAATCTGTCAGTATCGGAGCGGCTGTCATAAAAAAATGGCCGTTTGCGAGATATAGAATTCCAATTTCAAAAATTAAGGTTGATACCATGGCAAGAAAAAAGCAGAGTGGTGGACGCAAAGTCGAGGGATGGAAGGCAAAGAGCTGGTTCAAGGTCTATGCCCCAGAGTTCCTCGGTAAGCAGTTTATCGGAGAGATTGTCTCCTCTGACACGGCAAATCTGCCGGGTCGCGTAATGTCGACGAGTCTTGGCGAGTTAATCCAGGACTACTCCAAACAGAACATAAAGATGTCCTTTAAGATCAATGCGGTCGCAGGAGATGCAGCATATACGCAGTTCCACGGTCACGAGATGACAAAAGATTTCATCCGCGCAATGGTCAAGAGGCGGGCATCCCGTGTTGACAGCACTATCACGATTCAGCCGCTCGGCAGTGTTCGTGAGCTTCAGGTGACGATCACGGCATTTACGATCAATCATGCAAGACTGTCCCAGATTCACGAGATTCGTGCAATGATGGTGAAGGTTGTGCAGGACTACGCAAAGGAGGCAGACTTTGAAACTTTTGTCTCCGCAATGGTCAAGGGCGATCTGTCGAAAAAGATGCTCGAGGCATGCAAGCCGATTTTCCCGGTCCGCAGAATCGAGATCATTAAGTCCGAGTCCGTGAGCTCTGCAGCAGAGCGTGCAGCAGCTCTTGTCCGTTAAATTTACGGACTACTCTTTTTTTTTGAAATTACGTGGCGGCGATTTTGATGCATGCGGCTTTGCTTGGAGTAACCACGGAGTTCCACGGAGCTACACTGAATGCACGGAGAACGCCTGCGGCGCCGGAATGCACAGAAGAGCAAAGGAGATGGAAAAATTTCTCAAGTGTTTACTCCAAATAAATAAATCCGAAAAATCCCTCTTCCTGTGCTGCCACAAAAAGATTTAGTAGTTCTCTGCGCCCATCTCGGCAGGGTTATCGCGTGGTTCTCAGTCAAGATGAAATCATCCAAATCATCACCCTGGTGGTTGACTGGCACTTCCCTGTGGTTCAGGTGGCCGCAATGTATCAGATTACGACCGAACGAGTTTACCAACTCGTTCAAGCATATCGCAAAACAGGATTATATCCTGCTCCGAAACGTTTAGGTCGCCCTCCGATCATTCCCTCACCCGAACATCGTTCTCTGATCATTTCGGAAAAACACCGTCTTGGCGTAGGGAGTCGTTGCCTGCACAAGTATTTTCGTTCTCGCCTCGGAATAGTGATTGGAGAACGCGCGATCCATCGTGTCCTCTTGGAGGAAAACTTGACTTCCCCTGAACCCAAAAAAGGATTTCGTCGCCCTGCTTGGATTCGTTACGAACGTGACGAGAGCTTGTCCGCCGTCCATATGGATTGGCATCAGAGTAAATGCAATGGCAAGCAGGTTTGCGTTGTTTTGGACGATGCGAGCCGTATGATCCTTGCTGGAGGAGAATTTGACCGGGCAACAACGGAGTTCTCGATTCAGGTACTGCGCGAAGCCTATGAAAAATACGAGTACATCGCACCAATTCGTGAGGTGATTACCGATCATGGGACGCAGTTTTATGCGAATACCAGAGATTCTCAGGGAAATGCGGAGCATGCATTTGAAAAATTATGTCGGGAGATGGAGATCAATCACATCCTCGCCAGAGTAAAACATCCGCAGACCAACGGAAAAATCGAGAGATGGTTTGGAACGTACAAACAGTTCAGATCGAAATATCCGACGTTTGAGGAGTTTATTCATTGGTACAATGAGATCAGGTCGCATCAAAGTCTCGATGATGAAAATGGAGATATGAGAACGCCAAATGAAGCATTTTGGCATAGAGTGCAAGGACATATTATGAGAAACTGCAATTATTTATTTAATAAATAACTTACGGAGGAAACTACATGAGCCAAAAAAAGCGACTAAATCTTTTTTTTCCGTGAAGCTCAGTGTGCTCCGTGCATTCCCGTGAAGCGGTAAGCAGGCCGTAGGCATGCGTCACGTGGTTATTCCAAGTACGTCCAATGCCAAAAAAAATTTCATCTCCAAAGATTTCACACGGTAACCAATCAGGAAATTTTCCCAATTATCCTGAAAAAATTCAGGTTGATACGCCAGAAAATCCCACAAAATAGATAGAGACCAAGGAGATCTGTCCGGACATTTTTACCAACAGTCTCGGGAGAGAAAAATGCCACTCAATTTCGTCCCAACTTCTGTTGTGAAGGGCGCAAAGCGTGTCTTCACGGTACCGATCACGAACGCGACTGCGTTTGATGCAAACATTGCTGCGCTGAAGAGCGAGGAGAATCCGCTTGGTGCAGCTGCGTATCAGACCTCCGGCCAGACGGTGGACGGGGTGTTTGTGAGTAAGGAGGTCTATAAAGCGACCATTGCTTATCTGAATTCTCTTGGGAAAGTGGAGGGCAGTATTGTTCTCACTGCTCCGACCAGACAGGCTTATGATGCGATTATTGCTTCTCTTCTGGAGAATGATACCCTCACCGGACTTTTCGGCGAGAATATGATCGTTGACCACGATGCTGCCAAGGATTCTTGGAGTGTCAGGGTGAGGGTCCATGATCCGACCGGTGAGAATTACCAGCTCGATTTCAACAGGAAGGAGCTGAAGATCAGTTCTTACGAGGCCGATGCGATTCTTGCTAAGGTTGAGGAATGGGCTGATACGATTACAACCCTAAACTAACCGCCCCGACACATTCGTAATGTGGGGTTGGATCCGCCCGGGAACCGGGCGGGCAACCCCACACAAATGTATCGGCTCGGCATCTCTCGTAGCCGCATGCCTTCGGCCTGCTTTACGATTCCTTTCAGGAATCGTCCCTGCGGGACTCGGTCACACGGTTGATTGAGATATCACTGTTCAAACATAATCAAAAGGAGAATCATTATGGACACACTTACTACCATTCTTGTCATCGGCATTGCAGCTCAAGGCATCGCCTGCGCCGCACTGGTTCTCGCAGGTCCAATTTATGCCTGGAACGACCGGTGGCTTGATCGGACTCATCGAACAACTGCCGATGAAGATCGGGGATAAAATCCCGACACTCTTTTTTTTTATAAAACTCAGTATCCCGTTCAACCGCCGCCTTCGAGCAAAGCAGGACAGCATGCGAATTCAAATTAATCACAAAAAAATCAGTCGTGGAGGTGCATACCGGCCTGTCTGACCTCAAGCTCCTCCTCCACCTTTTTAAAATCCACACCCGCAGCCTTCAGCGCAACCATCATATGAAACAGCAGATCCGCCGCCTCTCCGACAATCTCCTCCTCATGGCCGTTCTTCACCGCAAGCACAAACTCACAGGCCTCCTCCCCCACCTTCTCAAGCGGCTTATCAATCCCCTTCTCATGGAACAGCAGATGCCGCACATACGACTTTTTCCCGGGATCCACATCAGCACGCTCACAGATAATCCTCCACAGCTCATCAAACACCAGTCCGTCCGTCATCACAAAACCTCCTCCTCAGGAACAGCAATATCCCCGACCTCCTTCCCATAGAACCGGTGGACAAGCTGACGCGCCTTCTCAATCGTAGACCCATTCTTCCCGATTGCAATACCAAAATCGCCCTTATCAGGAACAATCACCGTCACCGGCTCATCATCCGCACCAAACCGCACCGCAGAAACCTCCGCAGGCTTAAACATATTCGCAACAAACTGCTCGCGATCCTCCGCAAACTCCACCATCTCAATCCGCTTCCCGAGAACACGTGACATCTTTTTAATATTATCACCACTCTTCCCGATCGCAAGACCCATATCTCCCGGCTTAATCACATAAATAATCCGCTCAAACCGATCATCAATCAGACAGTCGAACGCCGTTGCTTTCGTTAAAATTCTGAGCTCCTCAATATACCGGCGTTCCTTGAACCCGATACTCCGCTCCATTGCATATTTGTCGATAGAATCCATAAATATCAGAAATTTCTCTATTCAAATAATGAAATGCGGGAAAACTCCCGCAGTATTCGATTGTTGCCTGGTAAATTATCTCTTCCGTGGAAACCGAACAACACTCAGCACCACAGTATTCGGAAATGGTTAATAGGATCTGCCCACAAGAGCAGCCTTACCGGGCTTTCCGCAGATAATGCAGGCACCCTCATCATTCTTCACATACTGGCTTCGAACCTCTGTCCCAAGAAGACTCGAGTTCGTCAGCTCCTCAAGCTTGTCCGCACACTCGCGGCAGCCGCACCAGTGCACAACCACCACATTGCCGTCCAGCTTCTCATTACACTCCTCAGGAGTTGTCGCAGTCATCAGATGACTCTCCAGATGGTCCTCCGCACGCTCAAGAATCTGATCATGCGCCTCATCAAGAAGTCTCTTCACCGACTCAGCCGCATTTTCACGCGGGACAACCGTCTTCACGCCGAGGCGGTTCACGCAGACCAGCTGCTTGTTATCAAGATCGCGGGGACCAAGCTCCACGCGGAGCGGAACACCATGCAGTTCCCAGTGATAGTACTTCGCACCGGGCCGCATGTCACGGGCATCCGTCTTCACGCGAATACCTGCTGCCTTCAACTCCTTCTCCAGATCTTTTACCGCTGCAAGAATCTCATCTCCGCGTTTGCCGACAATCACCGGAATGATCACAACCTGGGTTGGTGCAACCGTTGCCGGGAGGATCAGACCCTTGTCATCACCGTGAACACCGATCACCGCAGCAATGCACCGCTCAGAGATACCATAACAGGTCTGCGAACCGAACTGCTGCTCGCCGTTCACATCCTCATACGTGATGCCGAATGTTTTGGAGAAGTGATCTCCCAGATGGTGGACTGTTCCAATCTGAAGCGTTCTGCCGTCCGGCATCACCGCATCAACAGCCATGGTAAAGTCAGCGCCCGGGAACTTGTCCCAGTCGGGCCGCTTTGAGATGATGATCGGGACACCGAGATCGCGGTAGAACTCCTGCGACAGGCCAAGTTCATACTCGACCTGCTCGTTTGCTTCATCCCAGGTTGCGTGAACGGTGTGGGACTCCATAAACGAGGTGATCTCGCGAAGCCGGATCAACGGTCTGGTGTGTTTTGTCTCATACCGGAACGTGTTCACAACCTGATACAGTTTCAGCGGGAGGTCAGCATGAGATCTGATCCAGAGCGCATACATTGGGTAAATTGCCGTCTCTGAAGTCGGGCGCAGTGCGAGTTTGACATCAAGCGGTGAGAGACCACCGTGCGTAACCCAGTACACCTCGTCCTCAAAGCCCTTGATGTGCTCAGCCTCTTTCATGAACTCAGTTTCGGGGATCAGAAGCGGAAACAGTGTTTCTTCATGATCCCGATTTAAGAGGTTGCGTAAAAGCGTGTAGGTATGGTTGCGAAGCGCAAATCCGAACGGATACCATACATACAGTCCTTTGACCGGATAGCGGACATCCATGATCTCCGCACGCCGGATAACCTCATTATACCACGCGCTGAAATCACTCCGCGGCGGTAATCCTTCCGTTTCATCTGCCATGTTGTATATACACCTGAAGCAGTAGATCTATGCGCCGAAAGAGTATTAAGATAACCAACCGGTTTTGCATTTTTCAGTATGAGTAGTCCATGAAAAAAAACAGATGCCGCCGATGTGGTTCGCGTCTGAGCCGCCCACGGAAAAACGGAGTACACGGAAATATCACAGAAAAAAAACATCACGGAGCAGACGTGAAGCTCTGTGTTTTCCGTTTTTCCGTGGGTGGCTCGTGTCTCCTGACGAGGTGGTATCCATCCGTGGGCGGCTCAGAGGCGAACCACATCGGAGAGATGAAAACCCTTACAGCTCAATAACGCTTCGTCCGCCGCCGGTGATGCATTCTCCGCCGCCCGGTCTGACCACATACGTATCCTCAACGCCGATTGTCCCAACTCCCGCAACACCTGCTTTTGGTTCAAGAGCGATGACCATATTTTCTGCAAGCGGTGCATCAAATCCTCGTGCGATCACCGGCCACTCGTTCACCACAAGACCGATGCCGTGGCCGAGGAATGAAACCCTGCGTTCTTTGTATCCCATGAAATTCTCTGCAAGTGCCGGGCTTAGACTCGCGACAATTTCTGCATAGATCTCTGAAGGAATGTTTCCCGGTGCAAGGAGGGATGCAGCGTCCCTCTGAACCCTGATGCACTCCTCATGCAGTTCGAGGGCATGTTCAGGCAGCCGTCCGCCAAACGAGTAGACCTGTGTCTTGTCGGTGTGATAGCCGCCGATACCATACCCAATGTCAACAAACACCATATCCCCTCTTCCAAGAACTCGTTTGCGGCTCCCAACTGAAGGAATTGCAGCCGACATGCCGCCCATGC
The DNA here is from genome assembly GCF_032714615.1 of Methanorbis furvi. NCBI lineage: Archaea > Methanobacteriati > Methanobacteriota > Methanomicrobia > Methanomicrobiales > Methanocorpusculaceae > Methanorbis > Methanorbis furvi. The sequence goes on along the minus strand of NZ_JAWDKA010000007.1, from coordinate 87,830 downwards.
CGCCGGGGCCGTCGAAGTTGGTCGGCTCAAGCGTCTGCGTGCCAAAAGCAATCTGGCCGATCTGCATCTCAGTTCCAAACCCGGAGAATCGCACAATCCCCTGATAGTTCATGTCCATCATCGCGCGATAGAGCTCGCCAAACATCTGCGCCTCGTTCATTCCTTCGTACAAAATCTCAGGAACAACCTCCATGAAGAGTTTGTCATGTTCGCGGCCGGCTTCCCGCAGGAACGTGAGTTCATACTGACTTTTCACTGCCCGCAGGTTCAAAAGAACAGCGTCCAGCGGTAAAATATTTTCAAAAGAAAAGTACTTTCGCAGCCGCTCCATCATCGCAAGCGGCACCTGTTCGGTCTCAACAAATGTTTTCCCCAGATCCTGCGGCAGGTGTTCCCGCATTTCGCGATAGCTTTTCATCGGATAAATTTCATCGACCGGCGACTCAGATTTCGCCCGCTCAAAACTGCGCCGCACAAAAAACTGCACATCGCCATTTCGCCGCAGAACGAGAACCCCGTCCTGAATGGTGCCGGTCAGATAATACAGGTTCACTCTGCTGAAAACAAGCGCCGTGTCCCAGTCCATGCCGGAGGAGTCAAGCGCCGAAATAAGATTGGATATCCTGTTCTTCGACTCGGATTTGGGAAGTGTCTGGTCCATCAAAATCTTCATACAGGTTTGTTGTTTCCGGTTTTAAGATTGCGGGTTGTTGAATGGTTTTGCATCAAATATCTGAAAACTCATCTACTCTACGAAAAATATGGATTTCTGGTATGCGGTCTTGCTTTGAGTAGCCACGGAAAACACTGAACACACGGAGCACCCGGTCACAATCCGGTAAACACCATCACCGAGATCACCGGCGTTGCAAACGTCTCCACAACAGCCGCAACCACCAGCAGCGGCAGAACAACAAGCAAAAACCGCGTCCCGTACCAAAGACATGTAGTCCCTGCATTATCCCTGCCCTGCGCATCAAGATACAGCGACCTGCCCATCTGCAACCCGAGGGCGGATGCCATCAGCATCGCAAAAATCTCAAAAATACCATGGGGAACAATCGTCGCCGCAAACACCGACAGATCATATCCGCGAAGCATAACACCTGAAATATTGCCGATAACATAACCGTTTGAGATCAAAACAAACAGCGTCATCGCCCCAAACGTCACTCCTCCCATGAAAAGAATCAGGCAGACCTTCAGATTATTGAAAAAAATCTGCCAGGACAACAGCCCCGGAGCATCCGCATCCAGCTCCGTAGTCGAACTCTGAAACGTCACCACAATATCATCCGCGACCCCGGGATCATCAAGAGACGAAGCATATCCAGAGATACAAGACCCAAAGAACAGGGCCGCCACCACCGCAAACGCGATCAAATACATGCGCCGATCAGACATCATCAGATGAAAAGCACCATCCTCAAAATATCCCGCACGCCCGGTGCAAACCCGACCGTAATCATTGCCAGCAGCACCAGATGCCAGATCTCATCCATTCCTTCTTCTTTACGAAACTTCTCTAAAATCCAGATCGCGGGGAGCAGAACAACAACCTTCAGCGGAAACATCACAAACGCCGTTCCCGTCAGCTGAATCAGCCCGTCGCCGAGAACATGCTGCTCAATATAATGCATCGGATGCAGCTCCAGCGCAAAACTTGTCGCAGACGCATCCAGCAGCTGACCAAAGATCAGAATCTTGTACAGCGGATGCGTCACATACTCCCAGTTCAACCCGTAGCGCACCAAGGCCCAGAAAATCAGGGACACGACCGCCGCCATCGCAAGAATACATCCCGCAACCCAGAGGGCAAGCTCAGTCTGCGTAAGTCCCCACCAGCACAGAAACGCCAGCGTCACAAGATTTGACGCAACACCGATCCAGAAATACGGCTTTGCATACGACTCAACAACCCCGTGACTCTCAAGAGACCGGGAAATCACCAGCACAAAAATCGTGTACAGCAGCACAACAAAAAAAATCGGCGGCGTAACAAACAGCACCCACCATGGTTCAGGAATGCAGCCCGTATCTTCAACAACACGAAGAACTCCGCCGAAAATCACAAACGGCATTGTTGCAACAATCAGCTGTGTATCAATTTTGATATTATTTGCCCGTGTCCAGCGGTAAAGAAGATAAAGGGTGACGAGCAACAAGATTGCACACGTGATCGTCAAGTAAATATTATACGGCTGATCCTCCAGGACCGCATCGATATAATATTTTTGTATGAACGCATTTATTCCAGTAAACATGTGGGGCCCTGACCGTGAACTTAGAGAATAATAGGATACTAAAGGATAAAACCTTTGACAAATCCCGATGGATTCAGATGCCGCGGAACGTGATCGTTGGTCACGACGCTCTTCTCCAGATTCCAGGCATTATTGCAGACCTTAACATCAATGGTCCAATCATGCTGCTGTCAGGAGACACCACCATGAAAACCGTCGGAGCAAAGGTGCAGGATCTGTTGCAAGAACAAGGTTTTGACCTCGTCACAGGCATTGTCGGCCGCATTACGTATGATGAGATCAAGCGCATCGAGACTGTTGTGCAAAAAGCACATGCTGTTCTGATCGTTGCCGTCGGCGGCGGCCGTGTGATTGATACGGCAAAGGTGGTCTCCTACAATCTTGATATCCAGTTTATCAGCGTTCCAACAGCCGCGTCCCATGACGGCATCGCATCCTCCCGCGCTTCGGTTGTGACAGAAGCCGGCAATGTCAGTGTTGCCGCCCAGCCGCCGCTTGCAATCGTTGCCGATACCGGCGTGATCGCGACCGCACCGCACCGGCTCCTTGCCGCAGGATGTGCGGATATTATTGCAAACTACACCGCAATTCTTGACTGGGAGCTGTCCCACCGGCTTACCGGCGAGTCGATCAGTGAGTATGCTGTGACGCTTTCAAAGATCACGGCAGAAATTCTCGTGAAAAATGCGAATCTCATCGCCCACAATGATGAGACTGCTGTATGGATTGTGGTCAAAGCCCTTTTCTCTTCAGGAATTGCGATGAGTATTGCCGGGAGTTCACGGCCGGCTTCAGGCGGCGAGCATAAGTTTGCGCACATGCTTGAACGGCTTGCTCCGGGTGTTGCGCTGCATGGAGAGGCCTGCGGTATCGGGACAATTCTTGGTATGTACCTGCACGGTGGTGATTGGAAGTCTATCAGCCAGTCTCTCAAACAGATCGGCGCTCCAACGACTCCTTCAGATCTTGGCATCAGCGATGAGGTGTGTGTGCAGGCGGTCCTTCGGGCGCGCGAAATCAGACCCGAACGGTTTACTATCTTTGACACCGGTATCACCCGCGAGGCGGCTCTTGCGGCAGTCAAAGCGCTCTACGAGGTGTAAATAATCATGGACGAAGCTGAAAAAATCGTAACAATTGTCGGGTCTATCCTTGCTCACGAAGGGGCAGAGTTTGTGTATGCCGGCAAAGCAGGTGAGTGCAGCAGCTGTAAAGTTGCTAAAGTCTGCCACAACGCAAAGCTCAAAGAAGGCCGCAGATATCGCGTTGTTGCGGTCAGACCAACAAAGCATGAGTGTCTGGTTCATCTCGGCGGCTCTGTGGCAGTTGAGGTGTCGGAGTGCCAGATAACTGCGGTTATTCCGACGAGTCAGGCAACACGCCGGACCCGCATCACCTATACGCCGGTCTGTGATGACCGGTTCTGCAGAGGCTATGCATTCTGCCATCCCGACGGTATGACTGAGAAAGGCAGGTATGTTGTGCTGGAGGTCCTTGGCTCTTACAATGAGATGTGTCCGAAAGGAAAAAAGAATCTCAAACTTGTTGAGCTGCGGCACGTTCCAACATAATTTTTTTTGGAAAAAAAGGAAACAGGAACGCAAACGTGAATTGCAAAAATCGCGGTTCAAAATCTCATCCTGCCCGCCCGACTAATTTTTTCCGCAGCCGCTGCAATTCGTTTGCGGATCAGAATCATCTCCATCCACTCTTTTGGAACATCACTCACTCCATAATAAACTCCGGCAAGTCCTCCGGCGATCGCAGCAATGGTGTCTGTGTCCCCTCCAAGCGATACTGCCCGCTCGATCACATCCCGCACCGAATTTCCTTCCAGAAAACAGAACACCGCACACCGCGTCGACTCCACTGCATCAACCGAAGGAATCAGTTTCCCGGTCATGATATCATACCCGGCGGCACGCATCCCTGCATCACATGCCTCCTGCTTGCCTCCTCCGTTCAGAAGTACGGATGCCATCACCGAGACCGCAGCGCAGCAGTCACCAGCTGCAGGAGAAAAGTGCGTGAACGCCGACACATTCCGCGCCGTCTCTGCCGCACAATCCATCTGACATATCAGACCAACAGGGAGTGTCCGCATCACACTGCCGTTCGTCCTGCTCCCAAACAGCAGGTCAATTGTTTTTGCCGCAGCATCTGCAAAACATCCCTGTTCCAAAAGAGAACAGAACATCTTTGTTGTCCGCCCAAACGTCTGCGGCTCTTCGGCAACCGTCAGAATCATCCTTCGGAAAAACAGATCACGGTCGATTTGTCCAGAGGATTTGCATGCCTCGGCAACTGCAAGCATCATCAGCGTGTCATCCGTCACCGCCCCTTTCACCAGACCAAACTGCCCGCCGCCCGTAACCGTCAGACTGCGGCGGGGTGCGGGCATCATTCCCTCAAACGTAAGACCGACCGCGTCCCCTGCTGCCGCACCAAACATGCCTCCGCTGATCCGATCATTCTCAGATATAAATCTCATCCAAAACCTCATATGGGTGCAGGTGCATTCCCCAGCGCTTTCCATCACGCACGGTTTATTCGTGAAAATACGTTGTTGTATGGCTGGAAATCCTGCATGCTACAGTGTGTCAGGTGGCATTGCAACTTCTCAGATATAAACGTCACCAATAACCTATATCTGTAAATGAGCAGACAAATGTAAGTAATCTTTTGATACGAGGTGTTTTGAAATATGCAAAAAGAAGAGTTGCTCCATTTACATATGCTCATGGTTCAGATTAAGAAATATTACGAATCAGTTTCAGGAAATACCGTCTCTACAACGGAATACGACGCTCTGCAGATCTCACCGATCCATATTCACAAAAACAAAAATCTTCACCGCGTGGCCCTTCTTGCGCTTGGCGATGAGATCGTCACCGAGATGAATTCCCACAAAAAAACCCAGACCTCGTTCCCTCAGGACTCCGGCACCAGTGTCGTTGCAGAACACTAAACCGTCCCCAATACAGCAATGGACGAGCACGATATTTTCCGGGAAATAATTTCCCTCATTTTTTCCTCGCCCAATCCGGATATTCAGAGCATCAAGCTTGCCGTATGCCGGAAGTACTCGCTTGACGTGATGCCGAAGAACTCGGCAATTCTTGCTGCGGCAGAACCTGAGGAGTACGAACGGGTCAGGACGGTTCTTTTAGTAAAACCGACGCGGACACTTTCCGGTGTTGCGCCGGTTGCCGTCATGACCTCCCCGTGCGCATGTCCACACGGTAAATGTCTCCCCTGCCCCGGCGGGCCGGACCATATTTTTCAGTCTCCGCAGAGCTACACCGGCGAAGAACCTGCGGCCCTTCGTGCCCGCCAGAATGAGTACGATCCCTACCGTCAGGTGATCGCACGCCTCGGACAGTTCAAACTGCTCGGCCACCACACCGACAAGGCCGAGCTGATTGTTATGGGCGGAACCATGACCGCGAGGGAACCGTCCTATCAGGAGTGGTTCGTCTCCGAATGTCTGAGAGGCATGAACGAGTTCTCGGGACACATTTCCGCTGCGTCAAATCTTGCAGAGCTGATGACCGAAAACGAGAGTTCAGACGTCCGCTGCATCGCAACCACCTTTGAGACAAGGCCCGACTGGTGCAGAGAAGATCACATCAACCGGATGCTGGACCTCGGTGTCACCAAGGTCGAGCTTGGTTTTCAGCACACCGATGATGAACTGCTTCTTGCAAACAAGCGCGGACACACGGTCGCAGACAGTGTTGAGGCGAACCGTCTGCTGCGCGATGCAGGGATCAAGGTAGGGTTTCATGTCATGCCGAACCTCTACATGAGTACGATCGAGCGCGACCGGCACATGTTCGACACCCTCTTCACCGATCCAAGGTTCTGCCCAGATTTCCTCAAAATCTACCCGACCCTGGTGACCCCGGGCGCGGAGCTTGAAGAGCTCTGGAAAGCAGGGGTATACCAGACCTATGACGAGGACGAGCTTGTTGACCTCCTCGCTTATGCAAAAGAGCGGCTGCCTGAGTACGTGCGGCTTCAGAGAATTCAGCGCGACATTCCCGCAAAACTGATCGTGTCCGGCTCCATCCACGGCCACATCCGCCAGATGGCGCAGAAACGTCTTGCGGAAAACAAAAAACAGTGCCGCTGCATCCGCTGCCGTGAGATCGGGCGACGGATGGGCAACGCAGTCGAAGAGGATAAAACTCTTGTCTACGAATGCTGCGGCGGAACCGAACAGTTCCTCTCAACAACCGCGGGCGATGCCCTGATCGGATTTGTCAGGCTTCGTTATCCCGGGCAGGTGTTTCGCTCTGAACTTGACGGGGCCGCGCTTGTCCGTGAGCTGCATGTCTACGGGAGCATTGTGCCGCTTGGTGAACACGGTGAAGGCGACGCACGCCAGCACCGGTCATACGGCCAGAAACTTCTCGCACGCGCCGAACAGACCGCAAAAGACGCAGGCTACTCCCGCATCGCTGTCATGAGCGGTGTCGGGGTTCGGCCCTACTATCGTAAACAGGGATATCTGCGTTCAGGTCCATATATGATCAAGACTCTATGAAACCGGCAACCTATGAGTTTCTCAGGCAGCGTTTCTCTGCCTACTATAACGGAGAAGTCCAGGGAGCCGGAGCGGTGTATGTTCCTGACGCGCTTAGCGAACGTGAATGGGGTTTCATCTTCTTTTCAAACGCCGCAAAGCCTGCAGGCATGCGCAGACATCTGTCCTTCAGTTCTCCTGAAGAGGTGCACACCTACCTTAAGACCATGACGCCTGCGCATGTCTACTACTCAACCGCCTACTATGCACATCCGGGCGCTGCCCAGATGAGCGATAAAGGATGGCTTGGTGCAGACCTCATCTTTGATCTGGACGCTGACCATATCGTTCGAGGGCCGTACGATGTCATGCTTGCACGGGTCAAAGAGGAGCTCTTCAAACTCATCGATATGCTGACCGCTGAACTTGGATTTCTTGAACGTGATCTCAGAATCAACTTCTCCGGCGGTCGCGGATATCACATCCATATCCCGACTCTTGCTGTCCGCAGCTGGGACAGCGCCGAACGTCGCGAACTGGTGAACTATGTCTCAGGAACCGGACTTTTCGCAGAGAGCATGCTCACTGGCCCAGCAATTCACGGCCGCGGCTGGCAGAAACGCTACCGGTCTGCACTCACCGCAGAACTCGACCGCATTGCATCTCTGGATGAGCTGGAACAGACCGAATATCTCACCGGTCTTCGGGGAATTTCCGACAAGTTCGCCGCAGGATTTGTGAAAAATCTTGATGCAACCCGCGCAACAGTAGCGACCGACCCGGAAAAACTTCTGGAAAACAAGGTCATCCGCGCAATTGCTGACGCTGAGAACAAACCATTTCAGGAAAATATTCTCAGCTATGCAGCGCAGGCTGATGAGCCGGTCACAACCGACATCAAACGGTTGATCCGCCACCCCGGCTCTCTGCACGGAGGGTCCGGCATGCGGGTAACTCCGCTTGAGATCTCTCGCCTTGACTCCTTTGACCCTCTTATTGATGCGGTCGTGTTCGGCGAGCGACAGATTCCAATCGAGTGCTCTTTTGCACTTTCCATGCCGATTCTTGGTACCCGTTATGATCTGAAGGCAGGGTTCAACACCGTTCCCGAAGCTCTTGCGGTGTTTCTCTGCGCCCGCGGCATTGCAGAGATCGGAGGTGCGTAAATGCCTGACCGCATCAGCATCTCTGAACTGCACGGCTACTTAATCGACGAACGCAACAGCGGCTCGTTAACTGACATTCCGGCAGCACTTTACGAGGACGTTCATACAGCACTTACCGCTCTCACCGCCGAAGCCCGCAGCATGGGAGACCCCTTCGGTGAAGGAGTGCAGATTCTCTTAAAGGAACGCGAAAGCCTGCGCGAGTACATCCGCGACCTGTATGCAGAGCGGACCAGGAAAATTTTCTCCCTTGCCCTTGCCAAAGCAACCGGTGAGGAGATCAACCGCGAAGAGCTCAGATCAATGGTTCCGGGTGAGCGAACTCTCTATGAGGTTGTTGCAGATTCTGCCACGTCATGCAGAAAGGCTCTTCTTGACGGCAAACAGATATTAGATACCACAACCGCATTCCACTTCACTCCGGCCTCTGCCGTTTCGGCAGCAGACGAGCCGCTTTTAGTGGATGAGGTTTCATTTGCGGACGCGCATGCAGATGAAGTGTTCCAGAATGGAAACGCCGATGCAGAAACTGCTCCCGAATCGTACCGCGTTATCATGGTACAACAAAAAGTCGAGGAATTTCAAGATTATAGCGGACGGTGCTATGCTCTTTCGCCAGGAGATATCGTTTCGCTGCCACAACCCATGGCAGAAATTCTTTGCAACCGCAACATAGCATTAAATATCAGGCTTCGCAAATAAGTATGGTATTCGGTATCCTTGATTTAGAGGGGACAATAATTATGAAAAGACCAGTAAAATTCAACACCTACTGCCCGTTTTGCCGGAAGCATACCGAGCACGAGGTAGAAAAGGTAAAGAAGGGTAAGACAACCGGCCTCCACTGGATTGACCGGCAGAAGGCACGCCGCAGCTCCGTTGGAAACCGCGGTAAGTTCGGCAAGGTTCCGGGAGGAGACAAGCCGACCAAGAAGATCAACGTGCGCTACCGGTGCAAAGAGTGCGGTAAGGCACACCTGAGAGCAGGATACCGCGCTGGCAAATTCGAACTTACGGAGTGAGAACAAAATGGTAAAAGCAACCCGCGAAAACCGGAGCAAGTTTCTGAAGGTAAAGTGTCCGGACTGCGAGCATGAACAGCTCGTGTTCGACAAAGCATCCTCCAAAGTAGAGTGCATCGTCTGCGGACGCGTCCTTGCAGAGCCGACCGGCGGCAAGGCAGACATCAAAGCAGATGTCGTAGCCTCCTACGAATAAATTCTGGAAATGTAATCAATGAGTGAAAGAGACTGGCCAATAGAAGGAGAACTTGTCGTCTGCAGCGTTACAGAGGTCAAGGACTTTGCGGCATTCGTTGCCCTGGATGAGTATGAAGGACGTCAGGGTTTAATCCCGATTGCGGAGATTGCCCGTGGATGGATCAAATACATCCGGGACTATATTCGTGAGGGACAAAAAGTTGTCTGTAAAGTTCTTCACGTAGACGCAGGCCGTGGCCATATTGATCTCTCCCTCAAAGATGTGAATGAACACCAGCGCCGTGAAAAAATTCAGGACTGGAAAAACGAACAAAAAGCTCACAAGTGGATAGGTTTCGCTTCTGCAGAGAGCAAAGTTGCAGAAAAGGAGATCGAGGATGCGATGTATAAGGAGTTCTCATCTCTCTATGCCGCATTTGAGGACATCGTCGTTTACGGTGATGCAACATTAGAAAAGTTCGCGCTTCCAGACTCTGCAAAGTCTGCGCTGATGAAGGTTGCATCAGAAAACGTAAAAGTTCCAAAAGTTACGGTTTCTGCTGTCCTTGAACTTACGTCCAGCAAACCCGACGGTGTGAATGTGATCCGCCGCGCTCTTCGTTCAGCCGAGCCGAAGGTTGACGGAGCCGAGATCGAAATTCTGTACTTGGGCGCACCCAAATACCGGGTAAAGGTTGTTGCACCCGATTACAAGACTGCAGAAAAAGTTCTGGAAAAAGCTGCAGACGCCGCAATCGGAGTTCTGGAACGTGCTGACGGTACCGGGAAACTGGTGCGTAAGCAGAAATAATTTCGGAGTAGTTTATGACTGGTCATATCCGGCAATGCCCGATTGATCACACCTATACTCTTTTGAACGTCTGCCCCCAATGCGGGGCCGAGACGGTTAGTGTGCATCCTGCCCGCTACTCTGTACAGGACCGGTATGGAAAGTATCGGCGGATGGTGCGCGAATGGAACAGGTAAACGTCCGCTGGTATGTGGAGGATGTGTCCGCCCACTCATGTCCGGTTGCAGTCGCAGGACTGCCGGGCGTGGGGCACGTTGGAAAACTGGTCGTGGATCATCTCATCCGTGCACTGTCCGCAGTAAAGGTTGCTGAGATAACTTCAACCCTGTTTCCTCCGCAGATGTATCTGTCTGAGGATTCGGTTCTCAGGCTGCCGAGGAATGAAATATTTTTTGTGCCTGAGACAGAAAACCATCAGCCTCTGCTTTTTCTTGCAGGCGACTGTCAGAGCACAACACCCGAAGGCCATTACACGCTTGCCGAGGCATACCTGCGGGTGTTTGATCTCTTGGGCGTTAAGCGGGTCTACACTCTCGGCGGCTACGGGGTTGGCAGGATGATTGAGCATCCACGTGTTCTCTCGGCTCTGAGTTCATCAAAACTCAAGGAGGAGGTGATTGCAGCAGGCGCTGTGATCAATCCTGAGGAGCCGGTCGGTGGAATCATCGGTGCGGCAGGATTGTTAATCACGCTCGGACGGCTGCATGGGATGGAAGGGATTGCGCTTCTTGGCGAGACCTCAGGATATCTGGTGGATCCGGTCAGTTCAACTGCGGTGCTTGATGTGCTGGAGCGATTGGTTCACCTCCACGCAGACCGCACGGAGCTGACGGATCTTGCAGAGCAGATGATGACAGATCTTGCAGCCGCGGCGGCGTCTGCTGTCGGCCCCCGCCCGCCAGATGATCTCAGCTACATTGGGTGAGTTTCATGCAGAAAAATATCGATCTTCATCTTCACTCCTGTTTTTCGATGGCAACGTCACCTGATATGCTGCCGGAAAATATTCTTGCCGGATGCAGGATAAAAGGAATTCATGTGATCGGCAGCGGGGATGCGCTGCATCCTGAGTGGCGGAGGATGTGGGAGCCGTTTGTGGACAATGCCTACGGTATTACGGTGGTGCCGCAGACCGAGGTTGAGGACTCGTCACGCGTGCATCATGTTATTCTGGCAGAGACGTTTGATCAGTTTGCTGAGTTGCAGGAGCTTTTCACCCCATCCTGCACGCATCTTGCAACGTCCGGCAGGCCGCACCTGCATATGAACGGCGAGGAGATTGCATCAGCCGTACATGAGGTTGGAGGAGTCATCGGCCCTGCGCACGCGTTCACGCCGTGGACGTCCCTGTTTGCGGCGTACGCTGCGCCGTCTGAGTGTTACGGTGAGGAGAGTTTTGAGTTCTGCGAGCTTGGCCTTTCCGCTGATTCAACGTATGGCGCAGGGATTGCTGAGTTTGCTGATGTTCCTTTTCTGACGAACTCTGATGCCCACAGCCCGACGCCGGTGAAGCTCGGCCGAGAGTTTACGCGGATGGAGATCTCAGGCGATACGCCTAAGGCTGTCCTTGCCGCAATTTGCAACAATGCGGTTGTACTGAATGCAGGATTTTTCCCAGAGGAAGGAAAGTACAACCGCACGGCATGCACCCGCTGTTATACGCAGTTTTCCCTTGCTGAAGCAAACACTCTTCACTGGAAATGTCCGCATGATAAGGGGAGGATTAAACTTGGCGTGCGCGAGCGTGCGGAGAAGCTTTCGACGCTGACAGAGCCGACAGTGCGGCCGCCGTATGTGAAGATGATTCCGCTCGGCGAAGTGATTGCCCGCGTGCTTGCTGTGTCTTCACCGAACACGAAAAAGTGTGCGGCGATGTACTGCAGATTTATCGAGGCGTTCGATAATGAGATTGCTGTGCTGCTTGAGGTCCCGTTCGCTGATCTCTGTTCGGTGTCGCCCGAGGTTGCCGAGGCTGTTGTGAAAATGCGTGAGGGGCGCGTCACACTGATTCCCGGCGGCGGCGGAAAGTACGGATCGTTTGAATTTTGAAACGCTAATAGCGCGAATCGCATGCCTTCGGCCTGCTCACCGCTTCGCGGAATAGCGCGAATAAAAAAAAAATCGCCAATGGCGATTTTTCAAAATAAAAAAAAATTGTTTGCGTTTTTTTTCTGAACAGAGGGAATCGTCTAAAAATATATTACTATGATAACTCCATAAAAATCGCCATTGGCGATTTTTTATTCGCGCTATTTGCGTTATTCGCGTTTCATCACGCAAGAAATGCGCAGCGCGACTCATCGACCACCTGCACATCAGACAACGTCCGCAGATGCATGTTCCGCGCTGTTTTTTCAATACCGAGCTCCTCTTCTAGATCGATATCGATGATGTATGCGTCAAGCTCTTTCAGGCGCATCCTGTTCGCCGCAACCGCACGGTGGTGTCCGTCGATCAGAATCAGTTTTCCCTGTCTTCGCACAACGATCAGCGGTTCTGCAAGACCCTTCGTGATCTCGTAGCTTCTGCCGTCCAGCTCATCCATATACACCTTCGACTGCGTCGGCATCAGACGGTTGACCGGCACCATCCCTGACGAAAGCACCGGCTGCACATCATAAAGCGTCTTCAACGTCTGAATATAGTCAAAAACTTTTCCGGGCGTCACCTTCTCAATCTGGGAACGGATCACATCCGCATTGGTGATGATGCCGATAAGTTCATCCTGATGATTGATCACCGGCAGTTTTTGAATGCAGAATCGAAACATTTTGCGTGCAACATCCGTCATCCCGCTGTCAGGATAAGTCTTCAGAAGAACCTTCTCCATAATTGACGCAATCGGATCTGCAGCAGCAGCCCCGACAATATCCCGGGCTGCAATAAACCCGACAACCTTTGACTCGCGGTTCACAACCGGAAACCCGTCATGACCGGTCTCGCGTATCAGCCGGATCACATCCTTCACCGTTCCAAAGACCGGCACACTGAAGACATGCATCGTCATATACTCAGAAACCAGTTTTTTCTCGGACGGTATCAGACCCGGATGCGTAGGACCTACCAGGGAGTGTTCCGGGCTGTCATCAATCTTAACATCCTCAAGAGAGTAGATGCCCATCGAGTGAGCGGTCTTTTCAAGACCAAGCTCAATGTCTGCATCAATATTCACAACATACGCATCAAGCTCAGGCAGGCCCAGACGCTGCGCCGCAACCGCGCGATGGTGCCCGTCCACGAGAATCAACCGGTCGCGGAAACTCACTGCGATCACCGGCTCTGCGAGATGCATCTTCAATTCGTACATCCTGCCTTCAAGCTCGTCCTGATATACGCAGGCCTGGGTCGGCTGAATATCTTTTACCGGCACTGTTCCGCTCTTCAAATGGGTATTGACACCATAGAGCGTGTGAAGCGTGCTCATAAAATTGAAAACTTTTTCCGGAGTTACCCGTTCAATCTGGGAACGGATCACATCCACATTGGAGACGATGCCGATCAGAGTATTATCTTCATCAACAACCGGCAGCTTCTGAATGCCGGACCGGAAAATTCTGCGGGCAACTTCGGTGATCGTCAGATCCGATGTGGCCTTGATCGGGTGGCGCGACATTTTCTGATCCACGGTTGTCAGCGGATGTTCGCCGATAATGTCGCGTGCGGAGATGTAGCCGACGACTTTGCCCTGCCGCACGACCGGAAATCCGTCATGATGCGTTGTGCGGATCAGTCGGATCACATCACCGATGGTCTCACCCGCATCAACGCTGATGACGTCATGCGTCATGTAGTCCCGGACCTGCTTCTTTTCCATGGCTTGAGGTAGTTATTCGCGGCAGAACATCATCAATGCATCGAACGAAAAAAGAGGGGAGTATTTTAGTATACTATTGGGATCGGAAATTGTTGTCCTGCAGAATGGTTGAGGGGGATCGTGTCTTATTCGATATCGATTGCGACTCCTTCTTCGGTAGGTTTTTTCTGTAACGTTATCTCCATTACACCATTCTTGAAGCTTGCTTTTGCGCAGTCGGCAATTACTTCTGACGGCAGGTGAATGGTTCTCTGCATGCTGCCCATTTTTCTTTCGCGCAGATGATAGGTTCCTGCATCATCCGTCTCTTCGATCTCCGCACGCTGCTCGGTTTTGATGAGCAGGGTTTCCGGGTTTAAAAGCCGGACAGTGATATCTTCTTTTTCAATTCCCGGCAGGTCGGTTACGATGATGATCTCGTTTTCGTTTTCACAGAGATCTACATGAAAATCGTTGCCGAACACACAAAGGTTTCCGCTTTTTACTGCTGCCGGGAGATTTGCCGCTCCGGACTGGTTCATAAGTGCTGTTGCGCGTGCTTCCATCTCTGCAAAGAGTGAGTCGATCTCTCCGCCGAGGGAGCTGAAACTGAATAGGTATGGTTTGAGTTGCATAATATTTTCCTCGCAATGGTCACTCGCTCAGGGGTTGGTTCATTGTGACTTACTAATAGTAAGTTATAATTTTATATAAATATTATCTTGTGGTCGGCTTTGTCTCTTAGATTTCGCCCCGCGTTTTTCGTGGACGATTCATACATAAAAAAAATGCACCGTCCCTGCACCTGACGACAAAACACAGCAACTACTTTATGAGGCATCCCTTCCCATACTATAGAGAAATGGCAGTACAGACGAAGAGTAACTCAGGCGATAAGCCTCAGAAAAAAGACATCAACTGGACCCAGATAGGCGTTGTCTGCTTTTGTGTCCTGATTGTTGTAATGTGTATTGTTTCGTTCTCAGGTCTGAGCACGATCTTTAATCAAAACGGCAACGCAACGCCGACCGGCGGTGTTGTTGAGGCAGGCAATCTCGTAGAGGTCGAATACACCATGTACATCAATAATACCCCTATGGTGACCTCCTCCATTGACGTCTTCAACGCATCCTCTGTAGACAAACTTCCAGCCGCAACCCAGAATCTGGGTGTTATTGCAGGTCAGCAGGTTGATGTTGTGAACGGCTCGGCAATTCTCATCAACTCCTCCTATGAGTATCCGTTCCGGATGCTGAATCAGGAGTACAATCAGATTGCCTCAGGCGTCATAGGTCTCGGTGCAGGCCAGTCCCGCACTGTTCAGTCGACCGGCGACTACTTCAAGACCGTTTATACCAAGGAAAGTGCAGAAGAGATGGGTATTGATTATGCGAACTGGACCGTTGGCACCATGGGAATTATGAATTTCCCGACCGAGGATGCAACCGGCAATGTGACCATGGCAATCCGCCCGGCTCTTGTAACCAGCAAGACCGATGAAGAGATGGTTCTTCAGTATGGTTATGACACCATTGACATGAAGGTCATTCAGGCATACACTACAACAACTGCCTGAAAATACTTTTTTTTTGAATTTTCTTTGATACTTTTGCATCACAGTAACATTGCCGGATTGATGAAATTACCGGCTGTTGTGTTAACTGTCAGAAAAAAGGGGAGTGATTATGATCGTTCGCCGTAGATGCGTTTGATCTCACGCGCCTGGGCGGATTTATCCTTTCGTTCGATCACGTTTCCTTTCCGCAGTTTGATTCTGGTGACCCGGAACTGTTTTCCGCCGATGGTGGTGATGTGATCCACGGTGTAAACCTTGTCTCCCGGTACCTGTTCGTAGAGAGGAATTGTGAGGGCACCCTTGTTGAGTGATGCACGGATGATGACTTTGTCTACCAGCCGCGTCCAGAGGACATCGATCTTTTCTGCCGGCAGTTTTGTTCTGCGTGCATCGTTCTGTTCAATCGACATGACCTCAACACCGTAGGACTCATCGCCGACCTCTGCAACCAGCAGGTCGCCAACCGCACAGATGTCACCCTCCATCAGTTCAATGGTTCCGGTGTGCGACTCGGTGGCGTAGCTGACGATTGTTTTGATGGTGTAAATTTTCGGCTCCTTTAAGGTGATGCGCATGGTGTGCCCGCACTCAGTGCAGCGCACGACTGCTTCCGGCGGCTCTTTGAGGATTTCAAAATCCGTCTCCTCCCCGCAGACCGGACAGTCAAGAATTATCAGATCATTATCGTTATCCATTGTGCAGATTATGTTGCTTTCCCAGATAGTTAAGCTACTGATACAGAAAATGGTGTGGTGAAAATCGACTTTGTCCATAAATTCGTTTATTGGCAGTTAACATATCGTTGTAGCTCCGCCCACGGAAAAACGGAGCACACGGAAATTTCACAGAAAAAAACATCACGGAGCAGACGAGAACAGCACGGAAATGAATTGTTTTTTCAGATTCCGTGATGTTCACGCCTCTCAGTGATGTTTTTATTTCTGTGTTTTCCGCTTTTCCGTGGGAGGCAAGAATTAATGGGCAACGCCGTAAAAATCAGCAATCTATTTGTCCGCACAGACCCCATGTTACCAAAAGCAATGGAGATCGTTGAGACCATTCACTGCCGCGGCCACAAAAATGTCCGTGCGCTGCACAAAAGTACGTTTGAGATTACCAAAGAGACCGACCTCTCGCCAAACGGCGACTGCATCATCGCGGTCGGTGCGGACAAAGGCGCGGCTGATCTCTCGCCTGAATTCCGCATGGCACTTGGGGATCCCCGCACAACTCTCACGACAACCTTATCCTGCGGCGGCGTGACTGCTGTCATACGCTCAGAAGGATATGTTGGCATTACCTTAACGCATGAGACTGATCTCGTCTGGCGGCGCAGTACCTTTGTCTGTTCGAGGACCATCTCGGTCTACAGCGATCATACCGCATACCAGCTGCCGCGCGAGCTGATAGAAAAACTGCAGAATGAAGAGGAGATGACTGTTACTCTTCGGGCTGAACTTCGGTAATGGATAGTTCTGCCTTCTGCAAAAACTCCTCGCACTTCTGAATGAGCGCTAACCCGCGCTGGTGCAGACTGACTGCATCCTCAATCGAGGTTTCCGGATTGTCAAGCTGTTTTGCGATCGCCTTCAACTCGGCGATCATGGATTCATAGGTTTGGTTCTGTGGTATCTCTGTCATAGCTGATCTTCTCCACAACTGCGGTCACAATTCCGTCCACAAGCTGAAGACTGAGTTGGTCGCGTTCGTTCATGTTTGCTGCCGTCCGAATGAGTTTTCCCTCTTTCCAGACAAGGGCATACCCGAGTTCGAGCGGTTTATACGGATTTCTCCCGTAGATTACCTCCTTCTCTGCCAAAAGCTCCAGCCGTGCGGTGGCAATCTTCGTCCGTGTTAGGCGGATGATATTTTCCTTTTGGATTTTGTAAGCCTCGCGCTCGGCAGAAATTTTTCTGGACAGGGCCGCTGTGATCCGCTCGGCAAAGTCTGCGGTCTGCTGCTGCATCTGATCCAGTTTTCGTGCAAGTCTGATTGGGTCCACCCGCACGCGAAGTTCTGCAAGTGAGGACTTTTCATCCGAAAATCTCCCGGAAAGATTGTCGCGGATGGATCTCCGCATCTCTTCAAGCTGCTGCAGCAGAACCGTTCTGTCAGGGACAACGGTCTCCGCCGCAGCAGACGGTGTCGGCACGCGGCGGTCGGCGGCGAAGTCTGCAAGCGTTGTGTCGGTTTCGTGGCCAATCGCGCTGATGACCGGGACTGCTGACCCTGCAATTGCCCGCACCACATCCGGATGATTGAACTCGAACAGATCCTCAAAGCTCCCGCCGCCGCGTGCAACAATGATCACATCCGCTTTTCCCTGAAGCGAAGCAATAGCCGCTGCAATCTGCTGATGCGCTCCTTCACCCTGAACAGCTGTGTGAGCAAGGATGATGTTTAGAGGATAGCGTCTGCCGATCACATTGCGGATGTCCTGTAAGACCGCTCCGGTCCGTGATGTCACAACACCGACCGTTGTCGGAAACAGAGGCGGGCATCTGCGAGCAGTTTCTGTCCGGGGGATCGTGCCTTCTTCGGTCAGCTGTTTTTTCCACTGCTCCTTCAAAAGATACAGACCGGTTTTGCCGGAGACTGCGGGCTCGAGTTTTTTTATCACGAACTGCATTTTGCCGTACGGCGGATAAAAATCGACATAGCCGGTTGCCTGAACCAGTGCACCGTCCTTTACCGGGAATGATACGGTTTTTGCGGCGTACTTCCACATCACGCATGGCATTGTGGCGGACTCATCTCCATGTTCGGAGAGCGAAAAGTAGAGGTGGCCTGAGGAGTGCGGGCGGTATCCGGTGATCTCGCCCTGAACGCAGACATTGGTCAGCTGCGGCGTGTCAATCGCGTCACGTATCCGCTCGGCAAGCTGCGATACGCTGAGCACTGCAGGATCGTTCGGCTCTTCGCGCGCAACCGCATCAAGCGTTGAGTTTTCCATTACCGGCGCGATCTGTTTTGATTGGGGGCAGTTTGTCTCCGCTGTATCAAATGTCAGCTGCATCTGCTGTCCCTTCCCTGCCATAACACATAGATTGGTATTTGAACGAAAGAAATGTAACGATCACAATGATCCGTCTTGGTGCGTCCAGTATGTTTTTTCATGAGTATCAGCCTGGAGAAATTTTTTCTGCTCTGCAGACAGCAGGCCTGGATTATGTGGAGTTCTGGATGGAGACTCCTGAGTTCTGGATGCAAGGCGCAGATCCGCGCAATCTTTTGGATCTGATGCAGCAGTTTTCCTCGCCGAAACTTCTTGCGATGCATGCTCCGATCTTTGATCTGAATCCCTGCTCGTTTAATCCCGGGGTTGCAAGGCTGTCGATTGAGTACACCTGCAGATGTGTTGAGATGATGGATTCACTTGGCGGCGGGGTGGTGACGATTCATCCGGGGAAACGTACTGCGAAGCGTCCGACAGGCCCGCTGGATCGTGCGCGCCTTACCGCGTACCTTGATGCTGTGGGAAATGCAGCGTTCGGGACTTCGGTTACGGTTGCACTTGAAAATATGCCGCCAGCGGTGAATGCACAGATGGTTACTCCTGATGCGGTCCGGAGAATTCTGGATGAGTACTCGTGGCTGTCGTTTACCTGGGATTATGCACACGCGGTTGCGGCTGTTCCTACAGATCCGTTTTCGTTTCTGTCCGAGTGCGGCGACCGTATAGTGAATATTCATGCAAGCTCGGGCAGGGCTGCATCAATGCATACGACTCTTGCCGGAACTGAGGAGGGTGTGTCTCTCCTCACAGAGCTGAAGAGGTTCGGGTACTCGGGTCTTGTGACGTTTGAGCTGGAGGATCTGAACTTCGGGCGGCGTCTTGGGTATGAGGATAAGATTGGTATTCTTGCGAAGGAGACGGGATGGTTTTCGCAGCTTCGAAGTTGCGGCTGTATTGATGAGCCGGCCACATGATAAAGTCACCATCTCCGATTACTTTAAGCCAAACGATTCACATAAATTATAAAGAGACTCGCAAATGATGACTACTGGTTCAGGCCATAGGAATAGATCTGCCGCAGTTGCGGCGTGGACAATATGATAGAATATTCGAATATCGTTATTTTTATAATCCTGCTGGTATTCTCCGCGTTTTTCTCCGCTTCTGAGGTTGCGCTTGTTGGGATTAACCGTGCAAAGGTTCGTGCGTTGTCTGAAGAGGGTAACGCCGGAAAACGTCTTGAGAAACTGAAAAACAATCCGGATCACTTCCTGATTACGATTCTTATCGGAAACAACATCGCCAACGTCGGAGCGTCAGCAATTGCGACTGCTGTTGCGTTTACGGTGTTCGGAGACGCAGGTGTTGCGATTGCGACCGGTGTTGTGACACTGCTTCTGCTGATTTTTGGTGAGATCGGTCCAAAGACCTTTGCCACCCGCAGAATGGAACGCGTGGCACTTCTTGTTGCAACGCCGATTTATTATCTGACGCTTGTACTTTCCCCGTTCTTCTGGGTGTACGACCGCGCCCGAAGAGTCGGCAAAAACGGCGGGGCAAATGTTCCAGCAGTAACCGAAGAGGAGATTCGCGAGTGGATTGATGTCGGCGAGATGGAAGGGGCAATCGAGGAGGATGAGAAGGAGATGATCTACTCGGTCCTCAAATTTAATGATACGACCGCAAAGGAGATCATGACGCCACGACCGGATGTTGCAGTGATTGAGGATACCGCAACCCTTGAAGAGGCGGTCGCCCACTTCCGCGACACCGGTTTTTCCCGTGTGCCGGTGTATCACGGACATACGGATAACATTGTCGGAACCCTGAACATCAAGGATATCTTCAATGCCTATACGGCAGGAAATCACCGTGCACCAGTGAAGACGCTGATGTTTGATGTCTACTGTGTGCCTGAGTCGAAGAAGATTGATGATCTCCTGCGCGAGCTGCAGGTTCGGAGAATGCATATGGCGATCATTCTTGATGAGTTCGGCGGCTTCTCCGGCGTGGTGACATTTGAGGATATTTTAGAAGAGCTCGTCGGTGATATCATGGATGAGTCGGACGGCGATGAGGTCGCAGACATTATCGAGATCGGAGAAGGTCTCTATATGGTGGATGCCCAGGCCCGGGTTACGCTTCTCAATGAGCACTTCTCAATCAGCCTTCCTGAGGATCCGGGGAGTTACGAGACGGTCGGCGGACTTGTGTTTTCACGGCTCGGCCACATCCCCAGACTCGGCGAGTCGGTCACCCTTGCCGATCAGCATATCACCATCGTGGTGACCAAGATGCGGGGCAGGCAGATTTTGAAACTGAAGCTGATTCTCCCCCAGACCGCTGGTGACGATGAGGACATCAGCGGTGAGTAACCAATTTTCCTGAAAATATTTTTCGTTCTTTTTTCTGTATATTTGAGAACCTTTATCTCATCCCACGCACATTAAAATAATAGCGCTTTTATCCGTATGCTTACTGCAAACGGTATTACTCATGAACTTTCAGCGTTACCAGCACGGAGTTTTCCCTGCCGGTGTCCTACACGAGGTCTCCATGTCACAGGAATATCAGGACGTTAAAACAGGAACTACCACAGTCGGTATTGTTTTCCAGGGCGGTGTTGTCCTTGCGACCGAACGGCGTGCCACCATGGGCACCCTCATCGCCAGCAAAAAGGCAAAGAAAGTACACAGCATCACCGACCGGATCGGCATGACCATCGCCGGCGGCGTCGGCGACGCCCAGCAGCTTGTCCGCATCATCAACGTAGAGTGCAACCTCTACCAGATCCGCCGCGGAAAAGAGATCAGTGTCGGCGCTGCCGCAACCATTCTCTCCAACTATCTGAACCAGAACCGGTTCTCTCCATACTATGTCCAGCTTCTCGTCGGCGGCGTTGACATCGGCGGCCCCTCGGTCTACTCAGTCGACGCAGCAGGCGGCGCAACCCTTGAGGAAGACTTTGTCTCGACAGGATCGGGCTCCCTCACCGCGTACGGTGTCCTTGAAGACCGCTTCAAACCAAACATGACTGAACACGAAGCAGTCGACCTTGCGGTCCGGGCACTTCGTGCAGCAATGCGGCGTGACGCAGCATCCGGCGAAGGATACAACGTCGTCGTCATAACCCGGGATAAATTTGAACATATCCCAGAGGCGAAAATAGCAGGGATGCTCCCGGCATCCTCTGCCTCACTCTGATTTTTACACTTTTTTGGAAACGATTTCTATGCAGGTTGAAGACAGACTCAAAGAACTAAAAGATACTATTAACCGGAAAGTACCACGCGGCGTTACGGTAACTGACGTCGAGTACGAAGGCCCGGAGATGGTGATCTACACCGACGACCCCAAGCGCTTTGCCGAGGAACAGGATCTCATCCGAACCCTCGCACGTGACTTGCGCAAACGCATCGTGGTCAGACCGAACATCCTCGGCGACACGGAACAGGCATACGACATGATCAAAAGCGTCGTCCCTGACACCGCAGGCATCACCGATATTTTCTTCGACACCGACACCGGCGAAGTGCTCATCGAAGCAGAAAAACCCGGTGTTGTGATCGGTAAGAACGGAGGAACACTCCGCGACATCACGATGAAGACCGGCTGGACCCCGAAGGTTGTCCGGACTCCGCCGATTCCGTCCACCACCATCAAACAGGTGCGTCAGTTTCTCCGCGAAACCCGCGATGAACGAAAAGAGTTTCTCCGCAGATGCGGCCGCCGCATTCACCGTGACTCGATGTATTCGGGCCGCGACAAGGAACAGTGGCTGCGCCTTACGACCCTTGGATGCTGCCGTCAGGTAGGCCGTGCAGCGTTTCTCCTCTCAACACCTGAGAGCAAAGTCCTCATCGACTGTGGAGAGTCGCCGGGCGCAACCGGCAGTGCCTCATCACCGTTCCTGAATGTACCGGAGATCTATCCGTTCACCACCCTGGACGCGGTTGTCCTGACCCACGCACACCTTGACCACTCTGCCTACGTTCCGCTGCTTTACCGCTACGGCTACGACGGCCCGGTCTATACCACACCTGCAACCCGCGACACTGCGGCCATGCTGCAGCTGGACTACCTTGATGTGAACAACAAAGAGGACAAAGTCCCGCCGTACTCATCCAATGAGATCCGTGAGTTTGTCAAGCACACGATCGCTCTCGGCTACGGCGACGTGACCGACATCGCACCTGATCTGAAACTGACCCTGCACAACGCAGGCCACATTCTCGGCTCTGCGATCGCCCACTTCAACGTAGGCAACGGTCTCTACAACATCGCTTTCACCGGCGACTTTTTCTACAGCAAGAGCCGGCTGTTCAACCCCGCGGTCTCCCAGTTCCCGCGGCTTGAAGCCCTGATGATGGAGAGTACCTACGGCGGATCCGAAGACTTCTCTCCATCCCGAAAAGAAGCAGAGGAGCGGCTGTATGAGGTCATCAATACAACCGTGACCCGCGGCGGCAAAGTTCTGATTCCGGCGTTCGCGGTCGGACGTTCGCAGGAGTTGATGCTTGCCCTTGAAGAAGGTTTCAGAAACGGCCAGCTGCCGAAGTGCAAGATCTATCTTGACGGCATGATTAAGGAGGCAACCGCTCTGCACACTGCATACCCGGAGTATCTGAACAATGATCTCAGAAATCAGATTTTCCGTGACAACTACAACCCGTTCCTTGCCGAGTGCTTCGAGCAGGTTGACTCGCAGGAGAAGCGTCAGCAGATCATCTTCTCAGACGACCCTTGCGTTATCATCTCAACAAGCGGTATGTTAAACGGCGGACCGGTTATTGAGTACCTGAGCAATCTTGCAGAGTCGGAAAAGAACATGCTGATCTTTGTCGGATATCAGGCGGACGGTACCTACGGCCGCAGAATCCAGAAAGGATGGCGTGAGGTTCCGGTCGGTAAACGTGGCAGTATCATCATCAATATGGAGGTCCAGACGGTGGAAGGTTTCTCCGGTCACGCAGACCGCCGCCAGCTGATGAACTATGTCCAGTATCTCCAGCCAAAACCGGAGCGTGTGTTCACGATCCATGGCGAAGAGTCAAAGACGATCGATCTTGCAAGCTCGATCTACAAAAAATATCATATCCAGACGGTGGCTCCTCAGAATCTTGAGACCTACCGGCTGGTCTAAACTTTTTTTTTGAAAAAAATTTAAAACGCGAATCGCGTTTCAAATCCGGCATCAGAATGAATATCAATAACTCTGCTTCGCCGCAATCACCGCACGGATCCCGCCTCGCGGATTTGGCACGTCGCCTGTATAGCGGGGAATCAGATGCAGATGAACATGCATCACCGTCTGGCCTGCCGCAACCCCGCAGTTGATCCCGACGTTGTAACCGTCAGGTGAATACTTCTGATCCAGCATCTCCTTTGCAGCGTCTGCAAGAGCAACAACCGCTGACTGCTCCTCCAGAGTCAGATCAAACCATGATGACGCATGGCGTTTGGAAATGATCAGCATGTGGCCAAGTGAAACCGGATAGAGATCATACTTTGCATACGCAAGAGAGTTTTCAAGAACAATCTCATCAGGATCACAGAACGGACAGTCGCACATAAAAAAAGTTATTCGGATTTTTTCCGTCCGAAGATGTTGTCTCGGAGAGCGATCAGATCATAATAATACACCTCGCCGATATCACGGAGTGTTGTCACCATCATCGGATTGAGTTTGAAGAGAGCGAACGCAACACCCACCAGAACCGCAAGCGCAAGAAGCTCGCAGAACACATTGTGTGCCCAGAAGAAACTTGCATACCCGTACATCTCAGGTTCCGGGAACCATTCCTGGAACCACGGATACCACTGCTGCGTGTATGCCGTAATAACATAGGCATTACGGAAAATATTCACCGCAAAAATCGGCACCGTCACCAAAAAGAACAGACCGATTTTTCTTTTCCAGCTGGACGGAATAATTGCAACCACACCAAGAAGAATGGCGATCGCCTGAATGCCGGTACAGCCGAGAACCACCTCAACCCGGAAACCAAAGTCAAGGCCAGGAATCACCTCTCCCATAAACGTGTTCCAGTTGTACATCGTATACGGTGTTCCGATCGCAGTCAGAACATCGGCCACCAGAGCCACGACCACACTGATGAGCCAGTTCCCCAGAGCCGGAATAAACGCAAACGGTGCATAGATCAGATATGCGATCGAGGCCGCATACGTGAGCCTCCGGATATTGTAATCGTTTGCAAGAAGCCGCTTTACGGTAATATAGATACAGGGAATGACTACTATTGCAATCAGCGGATACACAAAGTTGCCTTCTGCATAAAACTCAGGCAGCATGAGCAGGAGCACCGCTTCCATTGCAACCCATCCGACAATTGCCACATAGTTCTGATGTCTCCCGGGAATCAGGAACAGCAGGAACGCAATACAGGATAAGATGACAACAACTTCGATCAATTGCTCCAGCATAAGAACCTGGTATATATTTTCCCTGATGGATAAATATGGTTTTGTTGCGGGAATTCTGTAGGAACTCCAAACGGTACCAAAAACAAAAATCAACATAAGCCGGAGACCACGGGCAGCACCCGGACAGGTCAAGGATATATATGGTTGCAAAACCAAAATTTAACTCTATGATGTTCTGTCCGAATTGCGGGAAATTAATGAAGTCCAAGGAAGGGAAACTATGCTGTGCACAGTGCGGATATGTGGAAGAGATCAGCTCCACTGAAAAGGAACAGATGAAAAAAGTTGCCTACATGCAGGAAAATGATATCCTGATCGTCGATGATGACATGTCCATAGAGACAAAACCCACCTGCGCAGTCAAGTGCCCGAACTGTGGCCACGGTGTTGCCGAGTGGTGGCTTCGTCAGCTCCGCAGTGCTGATGAGTCCGAGGTCCGGTTTTTCCGCTGCACCAAATGCAAACACACCTGGCGTGAATACGATTAATACGATAAATTTGCGGAGCAGTATCTCCGTACCTTTTTTTCCGGTACCCATCAACCGAGTATTTAAATAGTTACTTGTGTTAGATATAAATATGTCAGGCCTGCCCGATGAATCTTTGAAGATCGAAAATGTGGTCGCATCGACAAAGGTAAACGATAAGCTGGATCTCCTTGTATTAGCAGCGCAAATTCCCGGTGCAGAGTACAATAAACAACGGTTTCCGGGAGTTGTTCTGCGAATGCAGAATCCAAAAATTGCCGCACTGGTTTTTGGCTCAGGAAAAGTTGTACTGACCGGTGCAAAAAGTATTGACAGCCTCAACAAAGGCCTTGAATATCTGGTCGGTCTTTTGCGCGACCTCAATATTGAAATCGTCGACAACCCGACCTACAGCATTCAGAATATTGTCACCTCAGCCGATCTCGGCTCGCGCATCAATCTCAATAAAATTGCGATGAGCTTCAATCTCGACAAAATCGAGTACGAACCTGAGCAGTTCCCGGGTCTCGTCTACCGGCTCGATGATCCAAAAGTTGTCGTGTTACTGTTCGGGTCAGGCAAACTGATCATCACCGGCGGCAAAAAGCCCGAGGATGCAAAACGTGCGGTACAGAAAATTTACAAAGATCTCTCTGAAATGAAGATGCTCTGAAAATTTTCCTGACAAAGATTCATCAGCTCTCTATTTTTTTCAGATTCCGTGATTTTTTTTCGGTGAAATTTTCGTGTGTCCCTGCGAGGCTGCTAAGCAGTGAGCATCACACAACGGCGTGTGAAAGGCATGCGTCGTGTGTTTTTCGTGGCTGCTGATGAATAATGCTGCAACACCCAAAGATACCGGCAATATATATGTACATAAAACACATAATATTACCACTAAGGACCGTCACACTGCATTTTTCAGTGTGTCAAGGGGTATACACTGATGTTAAAAGCAACAATCGAAGCAGATATTTTCCGGGAGACAATTGACGCAGTCTCTGCACTGGTGAACGAATGCCGACTTCATGTCACCGAAAGCGGCATCCGTACAATCACGGTTGATACCTCCAATGTTGCCATGGTCTCCCTTGAACTGGAGGCTGGAGCATTTACCACCTATGCCGCAGAACCGGCAGAGCTCGGACTCGACATCGAAAAGATCCGCTCCATGATGGGAATGATCGGCAAATCCGATATCGTCGCACTCGAACTCGACGACTCAGGCAAAAAACTGAAGATCAGTTTCGGCGGATACGAATACTCAATAACGCTGCTGGACACCAAGACCATCAGAAAAGATCCGAACGCACCCAACCTTGAACTGCCGGCAACCTTTGAGATCTCCGGAGCAATGTTCAACGACTCCATAAAAGCTGCCGCAATGGTCTCCGACAAAATCTCCCTTTCCGTCAACCCGGACACCAAAGTCTTCACCTTAAACGCAGAAGGCGACAGCGACAGAATCAAACGCGAGCTCGTCGGAGACGATGTCCACTACATCACCTGTGCAGCTGCACGCTCTCTCTTCTCCCTCGACTACTTAAAAGACATGGGCAAGTCGATCGGCAGAGCAGACAAAGTCCAGATCCGTCTCGGCAACGATCACCCGGTACAGTTCTCCTTTGTCTACGCTGACGGCAAAGGAAAAATCGGCTACCTCCTCGCCCCGAGAATCGAGGCAGACTGACCATGCGTCTCGCCGTCGAGCCGCGCGACTTAACCCACTATCCTTTTTTGAAAGAGTCCCAGGAGTTCCTTGCCGCACGCGGCATCAAGATGAACGAGCTCGCCTCATCAGTCCTTGGACGAAAGTATCTTGACTCAGCAGTTGAGCGGGTAAAGTATGCAATCGACGGCAAAGAGATGTATCCCGAATCCCAGGACTTTGTCGCAGACATTGCCACTTATGTGCTTGCCCGTGTTTTAGTTTCCTGTATCAAAGACCGCAGTCTCACCGACCGTCTTGCAAGAATGGAAGCAAAACGTGCCTACTATTACTTGCAGGAGGAGGAGAATGCCAAACTGAAAAACCATGTCTGTGAGACTCTCGGCATCAGTTTCGGCACAGGCGCAATGCCGGTCATCAGGTACGTGGAGCTTGCCTCAGCAGTCCGCGAACCCAAGTGGCGGCTGATCAACCGTGAGGTGGAAGCGGGAACGGTGAAAATCTCTGATGATGAGCAGGACATTCTGCTTCGCGAACGGATCAGAAAAGTATTTTCTTCCCAGCTCCCCCTCTCCATCCCGCCTTCGATGGAACACGAGTTTGCACCATGGTGCGAAAAGATATCCGCGTCCCTGCAGGAGAGGACCCTTGCCGAGTTCGGTGCAATCGATGAGTCTGCATATCCTCCCTGCATTCAGGCGCTGATTGCAGGAGCTGCAGCAGGCGTCAACCTCACTCACTCGGGACGGTTTGCCATGACCGCGTTTTTGAACAACATCGGCATGACGCCTGCACAGGTTGCAGGAATTTTCGCACGAAGCCCAGATTTTAATCCTGACATGACCATATATCAAGTGGATCATATCACCACACATGAGTACACAACGCCTGCCTGCCAGACGATGCTCACTCACGGCATCTGCGTTAATCGCGACGCACAGTGCGACAAAGTGTCTCATCCGCTGAATTATTACCGGGCAAAGAAAAAACTGCTTGAGCGAAAACGTCTTCGGGCAGAAGCTGCCGCAAAGGTCGCAGCTGAAAATATCCCTGCGGAAAATCCGAACGATTAAACGCATTTTCCGTAAATATTTATAGACTCAGCCTGAATTAATTATAGTGAATTGTGTGGTGCATGGAGGAATAACTTGGCAGTGGTAACTTATTTGGAGGACGTCAAAAAGTCCCTTTATACAATGCTCAAATTCGGCGCGGAGCAGGCTGGACCGAACGGTCCAGCTATCGCTTACTACGGCCACTCTATCACCTACGGTGAACTTCTGGATGAAGTTCATGCATGCGCTGCAGGACTCCGTGCTCACGGAGTGCGTGCGGGGGATCATGTAACGGTTTTTCTTCCAAACATTCCCCAGTGTGTCGTCGCCGTATATGCGGTAAACATGATTGGTGCTGTCTCAAACATGGTGCACCCGCTCTCAACCACCGGTGAGATCGGTTATGCCGTGGACCTGACCCAGAGCAAAATTGTTCTGACCTGCGAGATAAACGAAGGTCTCTGTTCAGGAATGGATGTGGAGATCATCAGATGCAGGACTCCGTCCTACTTCCCCAAATCACCGAAAGGATATCTGATGGGATGGGTCTACCGCCGTGCTGTCAGAAAATATCTCACCGGAGAAAACGTCAAGAAAATAACCGAGTGGGAGAGTCTGTTGGATGACGGCAGAGCTGCTATTGCAAACGACGGGCTTCCGATTCATGCAGGCGAACCTGAGGACACAGCTGTTATCATGTACACCGGCGGAACGACCGGCACGTCCAAAGGTGTCATGCTCTCCAACTTTGCGGTCAACACCGTTGCCGTGCAGCTGGTTGTTGGTGTCGGTGCCGAGCTGATCAAGGTTGGCGACGCGTTTCTTGCAATCCTTCCGATGTTTCATGCGTTCGGCCTTGCGGTCACCGCCCACACCCCGCTCTCTGCCGGTCTCAAGGTTGTCCTTCTGCCGCGGTTTGATGCGAAGGAATGTGCCCACACCATTCTGAAAGAAAAGACCGCGTTCATCGCCGGAGTTCCTGCGATGTATGAGCGGATGTACACCGAGTTTGATGGAAAGGATCTCTCCTTCATCAAACTGATCGTCGCCGGCGGTGACAGTGTGAGCGGCAGTCTGATCAACCGGTACAACCAGCTTCTGCGGCAGGGAAACTGCACCGCAAAGTTCAGGCCTGGCTACGGCCTGACCGAGGCATGCAGTGTCTGTGCTCTGACCAGTGCCGAGTACCAGACAATTCCTACCGGGTGCGTCGGCGTTCCTTTGCAGGGCAACCGTATCTGTACGGTTGAGCCGGGGACGACTACGGTTGTTCCCGACGGTGTGGAAGGAGAGCTCTGTCTCTTCAGCGATGCAACCATGACCGGCTACTACCGCAACAAGGAGGCAACCGATGCAGTGCTGAAACTTCATGATGACGGCCGCATCTGGCTGCACACCGGTGACATCGTCAAAATTGATCCTCCAACCGGCAACATCTGTTTCCGGTCGCGGCACAAGCGGATGGTAAAGGTCAACGGCTACAATGTCTACCCCATGATGATCGAAGAGGTGATGCAGACGCATCCGGATGTCAAGGAGGTCTGTGCGATCGGTATCCCCTGGAAGCGGGACACGAGAATCAAGCTGTATGTTACGCTGAAACATAAGATGGATCCGGCTGATGCTGAACGGAAACTGATCGAGTACGCAGTTGCCAGACTCAACCGGTGGAGCGTTCCGGCTGTTGTCGAAGTTGTTGCCGCACTTCCCAGAACCAAAATGGAAAAAACCGATTACCGGGCTCTCGAAGAACTGGAATCAAAGAAAAACATGTCCCGATAAGGGCGAACCAAAACAAAAAAATTATTTTTCCTGAAAATATTTTCAGGTGATTGAGTTTTTGATAACCGTGAGACCCGCAACCGCAAGGTATGCGATAAAGAGGATTAGTGCACCGATATATCCATATGCCGCAGGCATCACCATCGGCAGGACAAACAGCAGAATGCCGAACACTATCAGGGACGATACCCCGACAATGATATCCAGAAGCCAGTCTTTCATGATTATATGAATTGGCGTGTGTGCTTTTATGAGTTTTGATAACGCAAGTATATGCATGGAAAAAGATGAGGCTCTTGTTCTCATGCAGTCGCACGTGACGTCAGACTCTCTTCGCGGCCACTGCATTGCAACAGCTGCCGTAATGAAAGGACTTGCCGAAGAGCTTGGCGAGGACGTCAGGCTCTGGGAGTCGATAGGCATTCTGCATGATATTGACTTTGAGGAAATAGATGAGGACATGATGCGGCACGGACTCAGAGGTTATGAAATTCTCAAAAATGCTGGAGTCGATGATGAGATCGCAGAGCCCATCCGCCGCCACAACCACATGCTGTTTGGAGCTGATTACACTACCCCTGTTGAGATCTGTCTGCAGGTGGCCGACAGTGTCTCGGGTCTTGTGATTGCCTGCGCATATGTGAAAGGCGGAAACATCACCGAGGTCTCTTCCAAAACTGTTGCAAAAAAATACAAAACCGCATCCTTTGCCGCAGGCTGTGACCGCGGCCGCATTGCTCTTGGTGATGAACTCGTTCCCCGCGACCGGATGTATGAGATTGCCATTCGTGAGATCACTCTTGTAAAAGATCAGCTGGGGCTTGCGTGATACTCATGTCAGCAGCAGATCAGTCCTTAGTCCTCAAGGCATTGCAGCAGGCACATGGAAAAGTCATGAACCTGTCCCGCTATCTCCAGCCTTCGGGAGGTGTGTCCCTCGCATACGGGATCAAAAATCCCCGTGACATCAGGGATGTGGCAGTGATCCGAGGAACCGGAATCGGATTCGGTACCGACGACCCCCTTGTCCGCGTACTGTTAACGATGACCAGATTTGATCCCTCCTGTCGTGCGGTCGGTACCATTCGGTACACTGAAGAGATTGCCCAGGTTGTCAGAGAAACTATTCGTGATGTTGCCGAGTATGATCCGGCAAAGTTTCCGGCCGGCATTGTCAGCATGGACTGGGGCGTTGCCTCCTGCTGCAGGGACGGTGTTCCTCTGGCAATTATCAGTGCAGAATCGAAAAATTCCGAGCCGTTGATCCGTTTTCTTGGTGCAAACCCTGACGAAGTGGCAAACAGAATGCTTATCATATCGGAACGACTTACATATACAGACATCTGAGGAATATCTCATGGGAATTAAGCCAAGCTATATCAAGTCAATGGGCGTCGCCCTTATGGAACAGCACGGAAAGAGCTTCAACAACAACTTTGACGACAACAAAAAAGTTGTTTCCGAGATCACCACTATTGAGAGTAAGAGTATCCGTAACCGCGTTGCCGGATTCATTACCCGCAAGGTCAATACCAACAACCGCCGCAGGTAAAATCCCAGAGCCCCCGGTCACGAGACCGGGGTTTTATGGGTAAATACTTTTTTCATTATTGAGCGTTGGATTTTTTTCGTTAGTAGCTGAAGGCATGCATCCTGTGTTTTCTCTGGGCGACTCAGAAATAATAATGCAAAACCTAAGCGAAGATACATGTATCAGGCGCGCCTTACGTATAAGTACTATGTTCGAAGGTGTGATACCCGCACTCATCACTCCGTTCCGTGATGATGCATCCCAATCGCTTGATATCGAGGGTCTTCGAGCCTGTATCGAGCATGTTATCCGCGGAGGAGTGCATGGTCTTCTCCCCTGCGGTTCGACCGGCGAGTCTGCAACAATGACGCATGCAGAACACATCAAAGTCATCGAAGAGGCAGTTTCCGCAGCAAACAACCGGATACCAGTCATTGCCGGAACCGGTTCCAACAACACCGAAGAAGCACTGCTGATGACCCGTGCAGCAAAAGCTGCCGGGGCTGACGGTGCTCTTCTGATCAGTCCGTACTACAACAAGCCGAACCGCAGCGGTCTCTTAAAACATTACAGAAAAGTCGCAGAGATTGGTCTTCCGGTCGTAGTATACAACATTCCGGGCAGGACCGGTCAGAACCTGCCGCCTGATCTGATCATCGAGATGGCAAAAACCATCCCGAATATTGTGGCGGTCAAAGAGGCGAGCGGCAACATCGATCAGATGATGGCGATCATTCACGGACTTGAGGGAGTGGACCGCGAACTCCCGTTTGTGCTGACATCAGGTGATGACTCACTCATGCTTCCGGTGCTTTCCATCGGCGGCAAAGGCTGCATCTCAGTCACGGCAAACATCGAACCAAAACGAATGGTTGCGATGTACGATGCATTCGTCAAAGGCGATATGGATGGTGCAAGAAAAATACATTATGAACTGATGGAGCTCTCCAAATCCCTGTTCATGGATGTAAATCCGGTGCCGGTAAAACGTGCCGCAGAAATCCGCGGGCACATCGCATCAGGAAATGTCCGGCTGCCGCTGGACTCCCTGTCAGCGGAGATGACCAATAAATTACGGGAAGTGTTGTCAAACTATGACTAAAGTTATGATCTGCGGAGCGATGGGGCGTATGGGTACGACCATCGCAGGTATGGTTGTCGAAAATCCGGAGCTCGAACTGGTTGGCGGTGTGGATGTCCGCTCCGGTACCGTACTTGGTAAACCGGTCGTTGACTCGACCAGCCTTGCATCGTTCATTGATGAACACAAGCCTGATGTGATGATCGACTTCACGGTTGCCGCGGCAACGATGGTGAACGCAAAAATTGCAGCAGCCAAAGGTGTTGCACTGGTGATCGGCACGACCGGTTTCACTCCGGCCGAGGATGCAGAGCTTTTGCATGCGATCAAAAATGTGCCTGTCGTGAAAACAACCAACTTCAGTGTCGGCGTCAACATTTTCTGGGAGCTGGTCCGCGAAGCAGCAAAGCGTCTCGGCGACTATGACATCGAAGTGATCGAAGCCCACCACCGCCACAAGAAGGATGCACCGAGCGGAACCGCGAAGACCATTCTGAAAGTGATCGAAGAAGAGGTCGGCGTGCGTGATGAGATGTACGGCCGCTGCGGTATGACCGAGCGCAAGAACGAGATCGGTGTTCACGTAATTCGCGGCGGCGATGTTGTCGGCGATCACACCGTACAGTTCCATCAGAATTATGAAACGATCGAACTGACTCACCGTGCATATGATCGTGCGGTGTTTGCCCGCGGTGCTGTCCGTGCAGCAGCATGGGTGCCGGGAAAAACTCCTGCCGTCTACACGATGAAAGAAGTTCTTAATTTATAATCTGAATGTTGTCAGGTCGGCTCTGCGAATTTATGCTGAGCCGGCCACAATGAAAATGGAATTGAAATTTAATTTTCATACCAAATGATTTTTTTCGTGATGTTTTTCCATGTGTTCCTGCGAAGCGGTGAACACGACGGAACGAACGATGATCCGTGTTAGGGTTTACATCCGCTCTGAACTTTTCGGAAGGCTAAAACACGTTTTGGATCATATCTGAGACTGATAATACGCAGGCGGCCCTTTCCTGCATTCTGATAACTGAGGGTGACCAGTCTGAGATGGTCGAGTTTTTCAATAATCTGTACAAACGTTGTGTAGCCTGTTGCTCTCTCGCCAAGAGCTGTGTGGACCTCTTTGGTGGTGACGATATCTGCGTCATTGGTCATCTCGGCAAGCTGGAACAAAACGGCTGCCTCGTCATCGGAAAGTACCCGCACGATATCTGCAAGACGGAGATCACGGGAGACGGAGAATGCCGCGGTGACGTCATCGTCAGAGACGTTCATTCGTGCAGACTTTTCTGCGTTCATCACAGAGCGTTTGATCAGATCAAGACCGATGCGGATATCGCCGCATTTCATGGTGCGGTCTACGATGCGGTCGAAGAGTTCGCTGCCGAGCACGTTCGGATACAGTCCCTGCACCACACGCTGGGAGAGAATGCCTGCAACCTCGGACGCGGTGTAGGGTGCAAAGTGAATGATCTGCGGACGGAAAACTGATGCTACGCGGGCATCAAGCGAGGACTCCAGATCCACGTCCGGATCGCTGATGATAACGATCACCCCGATTCTGACATTTTCGTACGCCTCATGCGATCTGAGGAGTGCGTAGAGAACTTTGTTCAGCTCCTTTTCATAGACAAGGTAGTTGGCATCGTCAAGACAGATGATCGGAACGACCGATTCGTTCTCGATGTACTTGGCGATCATGTCAAAGAGCATCTTAAAGGAGGTGCCGGTTGGCGGCTGGCGGTTTTTGGTGAGCTTTGTGTAGATGCGGGAAAAGATCGCATACTCTGAGCCGTCAATCTGGCAGTTGATGTGAATGGGAATGATCTTTTTGGTGGTTCCTTCGATCTCTTCAAAGAGTTTTTTTACGGATGTGGTCTTGCCGGTGCCGGGCACTCCGCGGCAGACCGTGTTTAAGATGCGGCCGCCGGCAAGGGCCGGCCGGACTGCGTAGGCGAGCTCCTGAATCTGTTCATCACGGTACTCAAACTGTTCGGGAACATAGTCGATGTCAAAGACTTCGATGTCTTTGAAGAGGGTCTGATCCCACATGAGCAGATTTTTTTTCATGATGTTTTTTCTCCTTATTTCATGCAGGCTTTGCAGAGCGTTTTGCCCATGAAGAGGTTGGACACGTCGCGCTGGACTTTGGAAACTGTTGCTCCGCATTTTTCGCAGGTGTAGACCACGGGTTCTTCAGCGGTTTTCTCTGCGGCGGGGAGCGGCTGCTCAGGTTCTGGTTGGACCGGTTCGATCTTTACCGGCTCTGGTTCTGGCTCAGGCACAAAAACCTGCTCAGTAATAACTGGTTCAGGAGATATTTCAGAGATGCACTCCTCTTCTACGAAGAGAATTTCTGTGACTGGTGCCGGCACTTCTTCGTCCGCGGTTATGTCGTCAGCAGTTGGAGCAGGACCGAAGAGTTCATCGAGCGGGTCAGCCGCAGGAACGGGCGATTCAGCCTCCGCATATTTTTCCAGAACTCTCGCGCGGTATTTGTCAACCGAGGCACGGGTTGAGGCATCATTCTGGCCGTAGCCGTCCAGCACTCTGTTCAGATACGCGGCGAGTTCGGCGGCCTCCTCCTCGTTCTGTACCACGTCGCTCACTTCCAGGCGAAGACTTTCGTAGTTGCCCAAGTTGATTGCCACACCGATTGTCAGTGTCCTCTTCTCTGACATAGTTACTATAGTATTTGGTGCTTTGCGGAATTAATGATGCGTGTCCCTGCGGCACTTCTCATTTGCGGGCAGCTCAGAAATGGTAAAACAACACCCACCGGAACGAAAGGCTCATACTCTGATTCTGCAATAGATATTATCATACAAAACGGCAGATGATGATAGTTACCCCCGCTGAGCCGCAAGGTTATGATGACGCAGGGGTCTGATGCCAACTAAAAAAAATTTAGAAGTTATTCTCTTTTCTCGACTTCTGCGATCAGGTTTTCCATAACCTTGTCGACCGCATCTCTGGTCGGATTCTTTTCGTTCGTTCTCTTGACGATGAACGGTCTGCCTTCATCGCCTGCCTTGCGCATCTCAATATCAATCGGAATAGCACCAAGATACGGAATATTGTATTGGGTTGCCACCTTTTCTCCGCCGCCCTTGCCGAAGAGATCAACAACCTCGCCGCAGTGCGGACAGATCATGCCGGACATATTCTCAATGATACCAAGCACCGGGAGGTCCATCATCTCAACGAACTTGATTGCCTTCGTGGAGTCAAGCACTGCAACATCCTGCGGGGTCGTAACGATTACCGCTCCTTCAACGTTTGGTGCAAACTGTACGATGTTGAGTGCCTCATCGCCCGTTCCCGGTGGAAGGTCGACGACGAGATAGTCAAGGTCTCCCCAGTCGACATCGCCGAGGAACTGTTTGATGGCCGCAGCCTTCATGGGTCCGCGCCACACAATCGGACTGTCGGTGGTGTTGAGAAGAAGAGCCATTGAGACGACTTTCAGTGAGCCGGTCACTTTCACCGGCATCATTTTGTTGCCGAGCGCCTGAAGTTTCAGATCCTCAATACCGAGCATCTTGGCAATGCTTGGGCCGTGAATATCAAGGTCAAGCAGACCGGTCTGGTATCCATGGTTGGCAAGTGCATAGGAAAGGTTTACCGAGACCGTACTCTTGCCGACGCCTCCCTTGCCGGAGAGAACAAGGATCACATGCTTTACACTGATATCAGCTTTTGCCGGCTGCTGGCAGGTATCGGTCTTCTGCGAGCATCCGTCGCAGTGTCCGTCACATCCTTCTGGTTTGTCTGACATGTTTTCATTTCACCTGTAATGTAAGTCTATATAATGTATTGCCTATTCTGTTGCACGGTAGAGAGTATAGTCTTTGTGTATTGGGCGGTGTTGCGCGTAATGCAAGGATTCTGCTGCTAACGCCCAATGGGCTGGCACTTTTCAGTCATATTAATTGGCAATCATCAATTCTTTGATTTCTTTTCCGAATGAAATTCATAACTTCTTTTTTATATCCCAGATATTCGTCTGTGTCAGAAAACCTTGGAGGAGTTTTGAACTCATCGAACGGTGAATAAAATTTAATTTCGTGATTTTCTTCAATCAGATCCTCCAATAAAAAGAAATTGACATAGCCAATAAAGTTATCAAATAAATCGAAAAAATCCTTATATCTCAATAAAGTATCATAAAGAGGACTGTCTTGATCTAAATAAAATCGGCGGATACATTCGAGGGTCAAGTCAAATCGGTCGTCAATGAAATGATTAATTCCGCGTGCCTGATTGATTGTGTGGTTGCCGTTAATTCTGTTATTTGGAAAAATAATATAGGCCCCGATAGTGGAACCTGCATCAAAAAGTTCATTTACTTCACTGGGAATTTGTTCTACAATCCATTGTTTTCGTTTCTGATTTTTGTATGAGTGTGTAATAGCATCGCTCCCAAAACGAAACTCCCCTAATTCTGATTTATGGTATAAATAAATCCCATTTTTATCGTCATACAATTCGAAATGTTTTCCATTGGGTAATGGTTTGCTCCATAATTTCTTATGATATTTTCGAAGAGTGGGGCTGGTAGAATCGGGATCTCCACCCCTCGCATCAGTGTAAAAATTGTAATTTGTGTCAATTCTCATCTGTTTGTACCGGCTTTAAGTGTAATCACACATATCACTCGTTTTCCGGAGTATCTATCCCTGCATGGTAGGGTTTTATGTCAAGCACCGGCGTGTTGTCAAAGGCTTCGAGTCCCCGGACGGTCAGGGTGGTTCCTTCTATTGATTCGATGGTTACCAGAGTCAGTGAGATGGGATTCGGGCGGACCGGCGCACGGGTTGCAAAAACGCCGGTGAGTTCCTTTCTGCCGTGCGGAACAACCTGTAAAATATCACGTTCGGAACGGTCAAACCAGCAGAGGATGAAGACTGCGTTCCCTGCGGAAAGTCCGGTGAGGCCGTCGCGGTACTCGGGAAAAATTTCGATGCGACTAATCTCCTGAGTATTTCTGCCCTGATTCGGCGCACTTCCGCGTTCCTTAAAGGGTGAGTGAACAACTCCAATGGGCTTACACTCAATTGGCTCTCTACCCTTGCGAAGGTCATCGATCAGATCCGCGGCGGAACGTTTGTCAAGAGCATTGTTGCACAGCCAGTCACATGATCCGATGTACGGATTTTCCCGCGGGACATGATGATACGTGACCTTCGCAAATGCTGAAGCACTCTCCTTTGCCTCCTGATGCAGCGGCTGAAGTGAGGCTGAGCGAACTTTGTAGGTCCCGTTCATCTGTGATATCATGAGTTCGCTGTCCGAGTAGATGATCAGTTCGGTTGTTTTTGGTTCAGCAAATTTTTTCGCCGAGCGGATGGCATGAATGAGTGCGGTGTACTCGGCGACATTGTTCGTCTGTTTTCCAAGAACAAGTACATCAGACTCAAGAACGTCGGTCCCACGAAGAATCAGCCATGCAGCAGCGGCTTCGCCCGGGTTTCCTCGGCTTGCCCCGTCCGTATATATTGTCAGGCAGTCCATGTGAGTTGTGTTGCCTTTCACCCTATTTATGGATGAGGTTTGAACTGACAGAGACATTATCCTCAATCTATACATCTATAATATTTTGGGGCAGAGGGTATGTACTATGGAAAAGATTACCATTCATCTTGGAAAAAATGGTATTACCCCTTCGAGTACATTCTCCGGTGGAAATATCTCGCCAAAAATTGATCTCTCCGGCATCCCTCCCGAGGTAAAGTATATCGCCGTCATTGTGCAGAACAAATCCGGCGACGGAAAAACTCAGTGTATCTGGTCAATCTGGAATATTCCGTCGGTCGGGCATGTCCCGCCGGGATATGAAGCAGGCCCGGTACCAAACTTCCCGTTCCCTGCGATTCAGGGTCTCAACGATTTCGGCGAGCATGGCTGGCACGGACCTGAGCCGAAACTCGGAAGTGATGAGAGAATGCTCTTCCACGTGTTCGGTCGGGCTGAGCGCATTGTGATCTCTCCGGATGCGAAAATGGATGAGGTTATTGCAGAGTTCCGCGACGGCAAGACGATTGCCTTCGGCAGTCTTGAGTCAACGCTTCACTTCTGAAGCATCTCATTTTTTTGCGGCATCTCCTTAGTTCAACAGAGAAATTTCGCGCAAAATGCCGCGTTTTCAAAATATTTTGCGCGTGAGAAAATCCGGGGCTTTTTCAGTCAGGATTTATCGCCGTATTTTTGGTTATTTTCCAATTGACGTGATCTGAGCCGCATTTTTTCTGTCATGACAGACAGGTTTATACACCGAAGAATCAGATCTAAGATTATGTCACACAAAGAGGCAAAAAAGACAGAAGCCCCAAAGGCAGCACCGAAAGCAGCAGTAAAAACTGAGGCACCGAAGGCAGCACCCAAGAGCGCAAAAAAGAACTAAATTTCTTTCCCGTAGAAAGGTACAGATTGTTGAATGTGTGACACCCTTGTCCGGAATTTTTCCCGGACATCCGCCTGCCACAAATATCATGCGTTGACCGGAGTTGTTCTCCGGCACTCGCATGTATTGGCTGTTTTTTTTACAAGAAGAGTTATGTGAGGGTGATGCTGCAAGGTAGTGAGAGGTCTGAAACATGAAATTAGTGATGAGTCAAATTCTTCAGTAGGGTACTGCATTACGATTTTTTGAAACAGAAACCACATACCTCCTATTACAAACAATTTTGTTGTTGGGGAACTCCGCAAAGTAGACATAACAGTAAGCCCAAGTTATCTCTATGGCACTAATTACCAGCGAGATAAAAGAACAGATCGCAAAAGTCGGGGTCTGTCATCTGATCACCGCTTCAAAGACCGGCGTTCCAAACGCAGCACCGATGGGCGGTCTGTGGGTAATGGACAACGACACCATCTGGATCTCCAACAACTTCATGAACAAGACGGCGCAAAATGTTCACGAAAACCCCCAGGCAGCTCTGCTTGTCTGGAGTAAAGAGCTCGGCAACTGTATTCAGCTAAAGGGAACGGCAAGCCTTGAGTCCGACACCGAGGACTACAAAAAGATGCGGGAGTTAATGGAAGCAAAAAAGCCGGGACTTCCCAAAAAAGAACTGCTGAAACTTGTAGTAAAAGAGATCTACACCTGCATGCCGGGACCAGCTGCAGGAGAAAAGATCGCATAAATTTTTTTTATTTTGAAAACTGTTTTTTCAGCTGACACTCAACACCAAGAATCGGGAGCGCCAAGAGAATGAGTTCAGCGACAACGATCATTACCAGAAGAGTGTACGGATTAATCCTCGTTCCAACACAGAGAGCCACAAGTGGAACAGCTATCAGAAGAAAAATTCCATAGACGAAAGAATATTTTCCAAACATTTTCTGCGCTGCATCCCATGCCTCCGGAGATTTTTTGGATCGTCGTGTTCGGTACCCGATCACTCGGGAATTTTTTTTCCGGCGGATACTTCAAAAGCCCGACCGCACCGACAATGAGAACCAGAGGCAGCAGCAGAATCAGTGTTCAGAAAAATATCCAGTCATAACTCATTCCTGCCCGCCTCTGATCTCCCTGAGCTTGCGGATCGCATGCGAAGACCTGGCAAAAAATGCCGAAAGGAAAAACGAAAACTCCAGCGACCAGACATCAACGCCCGCGAGAACCTCATAACCGTCCTCCTCCATCACCTGCCGCACATGTTTTCCAAGTGAACCTGACAAAATCTTCGACTTATCCGAAAGCAGAGACTCAGCAGTCGTGTACTTGCGGAGCACCTCGGTGTAGTAGCGATCCTCCTCAATCCAGGGGCCGGCAAACTGCTCCTGCATCAGATATTTTTCCACAAACCGGTCCGCATTTTCATGATTCCAGACCGGAGGGCCAGAGCGTACAACAATCTCCGGCAGCCGGGCAATGAGAAGCTCAAAAAGAATCAGAGAATTTTCCGCACCCATGGAAACTTCAGCACGGTGAATCTGAAAATCCTCGGCAACAAGCATGGCCTTCATAGACTCCATGGTTTTCCGCAGCTGAGGAACAACCGTGTCCGCAACATATGGAGGAGTTTTCATCCGTACCGCAAGCATTGCCGTCCCGCGCTTCTGAAGCGTTGCGGCAAACTCGTTCATCCCCATCTGAGTTGGAGGATCCGCAACAAAGTACTGCGGACTGGGAGAGGCACAGTAGTCGCGGGCAAGCTCCATGAACTCGGCAAACCGCGTCGGGGTCAGGGCTGCTGCAACATTTCGGTCCTTATCGGTTGGGTCGATGACAATAAGCGGCTCGGAAAATTTTCCTCTCACGATTTTTGTATCTGCATAATATTTTTCGATGTCAACAACCTCGCCGTACCGGAACTCTGACGCGGCCTGCATGAACTCTGAAAATCCTCCGTAGGCCAACACAAGAAGCTCGCAAAGATATCCGGAAAAACCGCCGGTCATATGATCTGAGCCGTACACGCCTCCGCCTTTGGCAAACTGTTTGAGCAGCAAAACATCCTCACGAAGATTTCCGATTTTAGGGAGAAGGTAGCGGGTGTGAAACGGCGTCCGGTCCACAGCGCACTGCATCTCAGCAGTGGAGCTGACATGATAACAGGGGACGAGATCCACATCGAATCCTTCGATGACCGCGTTGAGATACGGATGCTCGGCATACTTTTCCTCAGCTGTTCCTGAAAACTTTTCGACCACCGCATACGCTGCGGCAAGTCCTTTCTCCTGCAGCTCCTCGCGGGAGATCTCCGGTGGAAACAGCATGAATATGTCGATGTCCTTGTCACCGCGAACCCAGGTGCCCCGGGCAACCGAGCCGGTCATCATTGCAGGAACGCCTGCAACTTCGTAGACTGCGGCGATCAGTTTGTTTCCCATCTCCTGTGCTGCGGAACGTTCCGCGTCGGTTGGCAGCACGCGGTCCAAGACCTCCTGTTCTATGATACTTCTTGTCACAGTTTTACCTCGGCAACTGTTTCATATATGGGTCCACTGGGGGTTAATGTACTCTTTTTGAGTGCGACCGAGTCAATTATGCAGGAGCCGAACTCTGTATCCTTCACTGCGGCAATTTTTGGAAGAAGATCCGGCGAGTAGAGCTTCACGCGGGCGAGGGTGAGGTGAGGGGAAAACGGTTTTGGATCTTTTGGGATGCCGACTAAAGACAGGAGTGCATCAATCTGTGCGGCAAGCTCTTTTGAAACTCCGCCATCCAAAACATCAGCTTTGATCACCCGCGGCGGTCTGCCGAAGACACTGACGCCTGATGCGGAAAACTGATACGGTTCTCCGGAGAGTTTGGAGAATGCATCGGTGATTTTTGGAATTTTTGTGTCAGGGACCTCGCCAATAAACTTGAGCGTGATATGCATCTGGGAAGCCTGCACGATTGTCAGGCGTGCAGAGGTTTCCAGAAGTGATTGTGCTGTACTCTCAAGATTTTTCCGGATCTCCAAAGAGGGTTCCACCGCAATAAACAACCTCGCCATTTCTGCTGAGTATGTATGCGGTCTGGAAAAATAGATTTTTTCAGAAAATGTTCTGTGGACACGATGAGATTTTGAAACGCGAATAGCACGAATAAAAAAAATCGTCAATGGCGATTTTTAAGGAAGGGCCTGAATCATATATTTTTAGACGAACATCTCTGCTCAGAAAAAATACAAATAATTTTTTTATTCGCGCTATTCCGCGAAGCGGTGAGCAGGCCGAAACGACTCCCGAAGGGAGGAGTTAAACACGACGGAACGTCGTGTGGAAGACCTGCGATTCGCGTTTCAAAATCTCATCGTGCGATCTGACGGATATGTTCATCCGATAACTCAACCAGCTCTTTTTGTTCCGCAAGATTGGCAACACTGCGGATTGCTTCCAGCAGATGAACAGAGTCCTCAAGAAAACTCAGGATATCTGCTGGAAAAAGATCAACACCGTACTCATCGATCAGATGGTTGTGGATCTCACGGTGACTGAGTCCCATCTCGCGCAGCTCCAGAATCGCAATAACAAACTTGCGCTCCGGACATCCGCAGAGCGGCGAGTCGCGACAGCTGCACTCAAGAAAATCCTTGTAAAACCGCATGACCTGATCCCTTGTTCCGGGATCAAGACTGTCAATATTCATCGAACCGGTAATCGCCTCAAGGTTCGCCGGATGAAATGCCCCGTCCGGCAACCGGTAGCCTGCCGCTCGCTGCAACTTTTTGATGTAACGAAATCTTGCGCGGCCTGCAATCACTGGGCTTCTCCGGCTTCCTCGTCGAAGTTCTTCAGAGATTTCATCGCATCGGCAATGCGTTCGACCTCCACCAGCCACTCATCAAAAAGCGTCGGCTCATCCGTGTCCTTCACATATTTGCCGCAGCAGCTTGCACCA
This sequence comes from Methanorbis furvi, assembly GCF_032714615.1. Taxonomy (NCBI): domain Archaea; kingdom Methanobacteriati; phylum Methanobacteriota; class Methanomicrobia; order Methanomicrobiales; family Methanocorpusculaceae; genus Methanorbis; species Methanorbis furvi. Next base: position 45,169 of record NZ_JAWDKA010000007.1, on the reverse strand, counting down.
TTAATCACAGCAGCACCAATCGACGATGCCATGTCAAGAGCCTTTTCCGGATCTTTGTCAAAGACCTTGCGTCCGTCCTTGACAAGATTTTTGACCTCTTCAGACGGAGGATAAGCCTGCTCAAGATATTTCTGTCCTGCTGCAAAGAGCACCAGCATGGAGACCTGCATGGACCCGATAATCTCAGCAACATCCTCGTTCTGCACCTCACTCATGACGATCTCTTCCACGCCGCGGAGTTTGGCCCTCGCGTCCTCCAGAGATATTCTTCCGTTCTGGAAAAGTCTGATGATCTTTATTGTCGCAAGAGTAATGTCATCGGAAAAACCGTCAAGAATGCGGTATCCTTCCGGCATCTCTTCACTCTCATCATCGCCCGAGAAGTCCGCTTCCGCAAGGGTGTTCAGCCAGTTGTCCCAACGCTCCTGATTATAGAAGATATAGAAGAGCTTTGCTGATGCTTCTGGTTCTTCACTTTTTTTGGAGGATTTCTTTGCAGCCATTTCTCACTCTTAATAAGTTCAGTCCTGATTGTTATAGATGTTGTGATACAAGGCAGCACAGATCATCATCCACAAAATCCTCAGGTAAAGCCGCCGCATATTTATCAGGTTAGAGCATATACTGATAAAGAGACCTAATTCACACAGTGAATTTTATCATGAAAACAGTTCCTTCAAAACTTTCCGGGATTTTGCAGAAAAACTCCCCGATACTGATCGCACTCTCGGGAGGGCAGGACAGTCTGACCCTTCTCGCCGCAGCGAAAGCGGTGAACATTTCAGTAATCGCCGCAACCGTCGTCTCGGAGTTCGAGGTGCCCGGCGAAACAGAACGTGCGGAAAAGTTCTGCAAAAAACTCGGAGTTCCATGGCATTCAATTCAGATCAAAATTCTGGAGGATAGATCCATTGCCGCAAACCCGGTGGACCGCTGTTATTTGTGCAAGAAAAAGATCATGGGATCACTTGCTGACCTCGCGAAAGCACAAGGCTGCAAAATCTGTGACGGCACGCATGCGGATGATATGCCTGAAGACCGGCCTGGACACGCGGCCCTTCTGGAACTTGGCGTCTGCAGTCCGTTTGCCGAGGCAGGGATTGACAAAGAAGAGGTTCTGTCACTTGCAGAAACTCTCGGCGTTCCGATAATTCCTCCCTCATCATGTCTTGCGACCAGGATTCCTTTTGGAGTTGTGATCACCGAGGAAAAACTCAACCGTGTTGCAGCAGCAGAGACATTTCTTCATGAACAGGGAATTGCCGGCATCCTTCGCGTGCGGCTGATCGGCGATGAGGCGGTTGTGGAGGTTGAGGCAGGAGAAATGCAGCTTGCATCAAAACATGCAGCAGAGCTTGAGAGATTTGGTTTCTCGCGGGTAAGGGTTGCGGGCTATATTTCGGGAGGTGTTACTCGATGGAAACAAACACAGCAGTAATGGTGAGAATCGGTGAGCTCTGGCTGAAGAGTGAGCCGGTAAAAAAACAGTTCATGACAGCCCTCATGCGAAACATTCGTGCGGCTCTTGATGCAAAAGACATTGCATACCAGACCGAGGAGTATCGCGGACGGGTTCTGATCTATGGGGACGCAGAAAAAATCGCTCCCGAGGTTGCACGGATCTTTGGAATTGTGGACGTCAGTATCTGTACAACCTGCGGCAACAGTCCTGAGGAGATCTGTTCAGCAGCCGTTGCGCTTGCAGAGAAAAAACTCAAACCCGGCATGCGGTTTGCGGTGCGTGCAAGACGTCAGCAGGTGAAAGGGATCACCAGTCAGGAGCTTGCACGAATTGTTGCAGACGCGGTCTGGGAAAAAGTTCCTGACTTTGTGGTGGACCTCGACAATCCTGAGTACGAGCTCTTTGTTGAGGCACGCGAGTACGGCGGAATTGTGTATGATGAACGCATCCAGGGTCAGGGCGGTCTGCCGCTTGGAACGGCCGGCCGTGCAATGCTACTGCTTTCAGCAGGTATCGACTCGCCGGTTGCGGCATGGCTTCTGATGCGGCGCGGTGTTGTACTCTCAGGTGTGTTCATGGACGGCGGACGATGGGCGGGTCCTGCAACGAAGGGACTCGCGCTTGACAATGCAAGAATTCTCTCGACCTGGTCGCCCGGCAGAAATTTTCCGGTGTGGGTTGTGAACATGGAGCCGTTTTTTGATGCGGTCTCATCCGCATGCGAGACGCATTACACCTGCATCTACTGCAAACGGTTTATGATGCGGGTTGCAGACCGGCTCGCGCTCCATGGAAAGTACGATGCTCTTGCGTCAGGAGAAAATCTCGGACAGGTTGCGTCCCAGACAATTCAGAATATGGGAGTGATTACGGCATCGGTAAAGACGCCGATTCTCCGGCCGATTCTCACGTATGATAAGGAGGACACGGTTGCTATCGCCCGAAAAATCGGAACGTTCCATGAGTGCCCGGGAGATACCGGATGCCGTGCAGTTCCAAAAAAGCCTGCTACCAGATCTGATGTTGATCTGATTGAGGCACAGGAAGCAAAACTGAATCTATCAGATCTTATCGAAGCCGCAGCCGCAACAGCCGAGCTTTGGATTGCAAGAGATGGAGAGGTTTTCCAAAAAATTATCGATGCATAAAATATATCATCAGCAGATTTAGTACTTCATCGGTATATTGACACTTCTAAAATATTTATATAGGACCCTGCCCTACAATATATCAGGGTTATACCCTGGTACTAGCTCGCATAATGCGAGACCAGTGTCGAATAGAACCTATACGTCAGAGCTGGGGAGTTCTGTTGGCGTAGGTGGATTCTGGTGATGGTTCTGACAGTTTCAGGTGTTTCTGGGAACTGTCAGAAGTGTGTACCCATAAAATGGCATGCCAGCTCCCCTGAAAATTGTGCCTGCGAAATAGAAGGATTGTTTCCTTTTGGTAATGGCATCGGATTTGATCCGATAAACTTGGAGCCGCAAATAGATCCCATTCCCAAGAGAAACCAATCACACTATTTTTCTGTGTTTTACGATTGCATTACCGCAACACGATTGAGTTTCTTTTTCTAATAGGAGTTACGCGGTGTGATATTGCAAAAAGATCTCAGTTCCTTTTTTCTGAAAATTGTAAGCAGGTAACTGATGAACGTGGTCTCGTGTGAAAAAAACCGCCACGGATTCACACAGATATTTAATTTGCCAATCGCTGTTATCTTGCGCTCGGTCGGGACTCCGGCTAATCGCCTGCGTCCTTTTCGACCTCACTGGATACCAGCTGGCAAATTTTTCGATTTTTTGTTGAAATGATGAGTATGTTTTTTGCATCGTACTCACGCACATTTTTTTCCGAAAATGCAATCTGTGTGATTATGTTATTGATTTTTCCAAGCAAAACCACATGTACCACTCAACAAAAAACCGAAAAAAATTTGCCAGTCATTATCCAGTGAGGTCGAAAAGGACGCAGGCGATTAGCCGGAGTCCCGACCGAACGCAAGATAATGACGATTGGCAAATTTGGAATCCGTGTGAATCCGTGGCGGTTTTTTCTCACGAGGCGAGATCTCACCACTCAACAGTACACCGCGTAACTCCTATTCTAAAAAAAAGTTGGTGAGTTTACAATCCGTAACGTTTGCGGTAAGTATCAATCAGCCGGAAGTAAATTTCTTCAACGAAACGCAGCTGATCAATTCTCACCCGTTCATTCAGTCCGTGAAGGCACGACAACTCTCCGGGCCCGTACTCAATTGCCCGAAAGCCGGCTTTTCGCAGTGCCCTTGCATCAGATGCCGCCCACTGCACCATGGGTTTTGACGAAACATCATACACGCTGCTGATCGCATCACACGTACTCTGCACAAGGAATGACTCAGGATCCGTAAGTGAAGCGTTCGCCCTCGTAATCGGTGTTACCTTCGCTGACTTCGGCACAGATCTGCAGATCTCAGCAAGTATCGTCTCGCAGTCGCATCCCCACGGCAGCCGCATGTCCATTGTGAGCAGACATTTTTGCGCAACAATATTCACCCGCTCCCCGCCTGAGATCAAACCGGGATTGTACATAATCTGTCGGAAAATCGGTGCAAGATTCTGTCCCCCGCCAACATCGCTGATGGAGATGGAGTGATCGATCAGCTGTTCAAGCTGTTCGGACTGCGGATACACACGATTGTGCAGCTCATCCATCAGCTTCATGAACGAAAATGCCTGCATGATCGCACTGTCCCCTACAATCGGAAACAGCGAGGAGTGTCCGGGCGTTCCCGTGAACTCCACCTCGAACCGGCAGATTCCTTTCTGACCAACCGACGGAGCAAATGCAGGAGTTGGTTCTGCAATCAGTACATCGCACGGATGAATCAGTTGTTTTTCAATCAGATACCGCGTCCCTGACCGGCCTCCTCCCTCCTCATCGCACACAAACGCAAGAGAGACAGGAACCTCACCAAACTCACTGATCGCACGTTCAACCGCAGTAAGTACTGCTGCGCATCCGCCCTTCATATCAGTACTGCCGCGGCCGTGCACATACGTGTCATCGATGACGCCTGCATATGGAGGTATATCCCAGCCCTCCTCCATTGCCGGCACCACATCGATGTGGCCGGACAGCATCAGCGTACGGTTCTGTTCCCGGGAAATAACATTGCAGTGACCGGGCGTTCCCTCCGTAATGTCAGAACGGATTCCCATTGAGTCAAGGAGCAGGGCAATGTACTCGGCCGCCTCCCTCGTGTCGCCGGGGGGATTTTCGCTTTTGATCTTTACCAGATCCGAACAGACGCGTGCGACATCCATCACTTACCTCGTGCAGCGCTTTTCTTTGAACTCGGCAAAGAGTTTTCCAAGAGCACCTGCCGGATACAGACTGCGCAAAAGCGGCATGGCAAACAGATCATCAGTCATATCACGGAAAAATGTCGGCGGCAGCGGAATTCTTGAGGCAGGGTCCATCACAATTCTGAATCCGGCATACCGCGCCGGGTCGTCAGGGTCGTAGACCAGCTGCCAGAGGATTGGCGTACTCTCAAACATCTCCTGATTGGTGTCGCGAAGCCAGATCATGAACTCAGGGAAGAGAGCGTTGTCCCCGTCTTTTGCGAGATCCACACGATGCCTGAGGTACTCTGCGGTCATGGTACAGCGTATTGAGTCGATATTGTAGGCAAGCGCACTTAAGGTGTAGTCAAGGTGGGCGATCGTATCAATAAAATAAAAGTATAACACCGGGTCCATCTCTGATGGATTTTCGAGAATAAGCGATTTGTGATAGAGATATTCTATCTCATTGGAATACTCGTTTCTCTGCGGTAACATAGTAGTATTAGTTTGACGCGGTAGACAAAAAGTCTTGGTATAGCGAACCCAAAAGAACCGGATCAAGTTTTAAAAAAGAAAAGAAAACAAATTTTTGATTTATTCCATGTGGATGGCGCTTTCCGGGCACTCATCAACACAGGTCTCACAGTCAACGCATCCGCTTGCGTCCACAACTGCGATATCGTTTTCCAGTTCAATTGCTGCTGCCGGGCAGATATCCACGCATGTTGCACAACCAGTACATTTGTCTTTATCAACTACTGCTACCATTTCAAATACCTCAAATTCTTCTTACCTTATTTCAATCGAAACCAAAAATAGGTTTCGACCGGGGATGAATTAATTTTTATTCGCATACTAACTTCGAGTAATCGTTACTCGCCATATTCCCCAGAAAAATACAAGGTGCACTGAAGAAAAAATATCACTGAGTCAGAAAAGAGTTCATTCGGTACGAAAATAAAATCCCCATCCCATTTCATTCAGAGACTTGACACGATGTATCAGAAATATTTTCATGATGTTTCACTCTCACTGATGTTTTTTTCGTGGGCGACACGTGATTAACACGGCTCTGGATTAAAAATGCAAAACCCTAACACATAACAATTATCTATGTTCCTCACCCATATCTGAATCATATTCCTAAGGGGGATAATCTTGGTTAGTGTAAATGAACTCGGACTCGATCTCTTCGAAGAACTCGTAGAGAATGCAGACTTATTCAATGTAGCATATCATGAGCTTGACAACGGCGCCCGTATCGTGGACTGTGGTGTGGCTGTTCCGGGAGGCTTCGGCGCCGGCGACTACTTCACCCGTATCTGCATGGGCGGTCTTGGCGATATTGCATTCCGCCAGGGCATGGTTGGCAAGTTCCCGATGACCTTCATTGATGTAAACACCGACTTCCCGGCAATCTCCTGCCTTGGTGCACAGAAAGCAGGCTGGACCGTGAAGCACGAAAACTTCTTCGCAATGGGTTCTGGGCCCGCACGTGCTCTGTCCCTGCAGCCGAAACACACTTATGAAGTCATCGGCTACGAGGATGAGTGCGACGCAGCAGTCATCTGTCTTGAGGCAGACCACCTGCCGAACGGTGCTGTGATGGAAAAGATTGCAGAGAAGTGTAAGGTTGACGTTGCCAATGTCTGTGCACTTGTTGCACCGACCTCTTCTATTGTCGGCTCCATTCAGGTTGCCGGACGTTGTGTTGAGACCGCTGTGTACAAGTTAAACGAGCTTGGCTTTGACACCCGCAAGATTCTTGCAGCAGCAGGTACCGCACCAATTCCGCCGGTCCGCGGCGCAAAGCTTGCCATGGGAGTCACCAACGACGCAACGATCTACCACGGACAGATCAATCTGACGATGAATGCTCCGGAGATCGTTGACTATCTGGAAAAGATCCCGAGCTGCTCATCCAACGGATACGGCAAGCCGTTCAATGATATCTTCAAGGAAGCAGGCTACGACTTTTACAAGATCGACAAGAGCCTCTTCTCTCCAGCTGAAGTCATCATCAATGAGATCTCTTCCGGCAAGGTTTACCAGGTCGGAAAAGTCAACACCGAAGTCACGCTCAAGTCCTTCGGTCTTGCATAATATACCAAATGCAGGGGGATTTCTCCCCCAATCCTTTTGGGGCTGTTTCGCAGAGTTAATTACTCTGCAGCGAGAATAGATTAAGGCATTACTGGACTCGTGGTCTAGCTGGTCATGACGCCAGCCTTACATGCTGGAGGTCCGGGGTTCGAATCCCTGCGGGTCCACTCAATTTTTCTCTTCGTTTTTATTACTGTTTTTCTACAGCAGCGATGAGCTCAGGGCGTACAGTATTTTTTTCATAATTCAATAGGGGCGAGTTGCCCGCTCCATCTCAATCTCTCCGGCCCGTTCAAAGCAGTGCCGTGCCCGAACATCCTCGCCAAGCTTCATCAGGCACTTTGCCTTCTGCTTCCACAGCTCCTCATCATAGAGATTGATCTCAAGACCGCATTCAAATGCAGTCACTGCTTTGGTAAACTCGTTTTGTTCGGCAAACATCAGACCAAGGTTCAGCCAGTAGTCCGACACCTCAGGGTTCAGCCGCACCGCACGATCAAATGCAAACAGTGCCGCATCAACGTCGCCTGATCTACAGCAGACAACTCCGCGGCCGCACCAGCTCTCCGCACACTTCGGATCAACTTCGGTTGCCCGCCGCAGACATCTGACCGCCTCAACGTCTTCGCCTTCTTCGCTCAGCACAAGACCAAGCTCTGCCCAGTACTTTGCAATGGTTTTGTTCAGTTCGGCCGCCCGTTCAAAACACAGGCGTGCCTGCCGGAGGTTTCCCGCGTCCCGTTCCATTTCACCGCGGGAAAACCAGTAGGCGTCATCATTCATCTCAGCACTGCCACTCATCTATAGTAAGAGTTCACTCAAGAGGTATTAATAGATGGGCGTTGCATATGAAAGTAGAAAAATACGGCGAAGCATCATTATGGCACGGAAAAAACAGGAGTTTGATCCGCTTGGAGGTTCGATAGGCGGCAGCGGATCGAGAAAGAAAAAATCCAAAGGAAAATCTTTTGATGTCCTTGGCGGAGGATTCGGCGGAGAACATACGGTGGAAAAGGAGTCGTTTGATACGTATGCCGATACCTCGTTTGGCGAATCATCTGATTTTCTGATGGAGACCGGCGGTTCATCCACAAAATCCAAACCAAAGAAGAAGGGATTTTTCTCCTCACTCTTTGGAGGAGGCAAGAAGAAACAGCCGGCAAAAGGGAAGAGACAGTCTGCGGCAGATTCAGAGGAAATGCCCGAGTCCTATGTTCCAAAGCATGTCCGTGATCCTGAGCTTAGTATTCGCGACGGTGTTATGGAGACCGGTATCGCTGACCGGATGGCTGATGCCGAGTTCGAGTCTGATACGTATGAGTATGATGCATACGAGTATGATGAGCCGCAGTACAGCGAAGCAGTGCCTGAGATTTCCCGCGAGGAAACGGAGGATCTCTTTGAGGAGGAGGAGGTTGTAACACCGCCGGTCCGAAAACCTGCACCGCGCCCGGCTCCTGATCACGCGCCCGTGAAAACCGTTGCTCCTCCTCCGCCGCCGTCAGGAGTTCGACAGATGCAGGATTCCTCATCATCTCCTTCCCCCTCGCTTCGCAGTTGCTACCTCTGCGGTGCTTCTTCTTCGACTGATCTCCCGATGTTTGGCAGTACACATCCGGTTCCGCTCTGCCGTACCTGTCAGCGTGCTGTTACCACACTGATAAAATTCCGCGATCCCGCTGATGAGCGTGAGATCAAAACCGAGTGGTATACTCTCTGCCCGCATCTTGATTCGGATCGTGCCGATGCCGTGATCGAAGAGGGACGGAGAAACTCCTGACCGAAGTTCTGTGGTTGCATATTTTTGAACCGCAACGCTGCGTGATGCCGCAAAAAATTTCGTTCATTTTTTTTTGAAAAAGTTATGTGGTGATGAGTTCCATTGTTTGGAATTTTTCTGTAATCGGTCTTAGAACCGCACCGCGTAATTCTCACTCAAATCAATAACTCACAATTGAGTTGCTAATCATTCCGGCATCTTAATACGATAGCTCCTGCCAATGGAATAGTATGGAATCCCTGCGCCTGAATCGTCAACAGTATCTGGTGGCGATAACTGTTGCGATTGCATGTTTTCTGCCGCCGTTCATTGGCGAGGCAACCAACATTGCACTGCCGTCACTGATTGCCGATCTCCAGCTGCCGATGGGCATGTTCGGCTGGATACTGACGATCTATCTGTTGACCTCGACGATATTTCTGATTCCTGCCGCACGGTACGCGGACAAGATCAGCAAAAAATTATTTTTCACGATCGGCGTTCTGCTGCTCGGCATTGGCTCGCTTGGTATCGGTCTTTCGACGACCGGTGAGATGGTTCTTTTGATGCGGGCGATTGAAGGCGTCGGCAATGCGCTGATGTTTGGAACCGCGATTGCTCTGGTGACCTCAGCAGTGAAGGTCGAACTTCGCGGAACTGCAATCGGTATTGCGATGACCGGTGTGTTCCTCGGTCAGCTCGCAGGTCCGCTGCTTGCCGGAGCCTTAACTGATGTCTGGGGATGGCAGATGGTGTATCTGATTCTCGTGCCGATAGCTCTCCTTTCGTTCATCCTTGCGGTACCATTTATTCCGCGTGACAAGCCGACGGACACCAAGCCCTATGACTGGACCGGCGCTGTTCTTTTCACGGTCGGTATGACACTCGGGTTGTACGGATTTTCCAAGATGCCTGACGCACTTGCTCTCGTACTGCTGATTGCCGGTCTGATCCTTCTCGGGTTATTTTTCCGGTACGAAAAGACTGCGGCAAACCCTCTCATTCCGGTGCGGCTGATTCTGGAAAATCGGGGATTCACCTTCAACAACTCGGCGAACCTGTTGTATTATGTGGCAATTTATGCGATGGGTTCGCTTGTGTCGATGTACATGACGCATGCATGGGGATTTTCCGCACTCGACAGAGCACTTGTGGTCACCACGCAGGGACTGGTCCTTGTGCTGTTTACGATTGTTGCAGGAAAATTTTACGATCATCTTCTGCCGAAGTGGCTGCTGTTCCCAGGCATTGTGCTTGCTGTTGTCGGTGGTGCGGCAGCATTTCTTCTCGGAGCTCCGTCCGCTGATCCTTCATGGCTGGCGATGGCAGTGGTTGCGGCAAGTGTTGCGGCATTTGGATGCGGCTCGATTGTTCTTGCGATCATCGACAGATTTGTTGCAAACGCTCCACCAAAGTACGCGACAACGACGGGCCTCGCGATCATTGCACTCGGTATGGTCTTGCTGCTGACCTGCGGATCAGAGCAGGCGATCTGGACGATGATTGCGGTACAGGGACTTTTCGGTGTGGGCATTGCAATTTTTGTGACGCCGAACAGCACCGCTATCATGAACTCGGTCACCGAGCAGGAGTACGGCATGGCGTCAGGAACGCTTTCGACCACACGGATGCTTGGCATGGCTATCTCAATCGGCATGATGACCGTTCTGACGAATCTTGTCCTTGGTGCCGGTACGAAGATGAGTGTGGATTATGTGGATGTGTTCCTTGTCATGATGCATGCAACGGTCATTGCAGCGATCATTGTTTTGGTTGTCGGCATGATCCTTTCATGGACTGCGGATACAAAATCCGCGTAATTTTTTTTCAAAAATATTTTTTTTATTTTTTTTTATTTTTTTGGCTTTGCCCATAAAATCGTTTATTAGCACACACTGTTCGGCATTGATCGTAGCTCCGCCCACGGAAAAACGGAACACACAGAATAAAAAAAACATCACGGAGCAGACGTGAACATCACGGAAATTTTTCGTCAAGATTTTTTCTGATAGGAGTTCCGCGGTGTTCACGTCTGTTCCGTGATGTTTTTTTATTCTGTATGTTCCGTTTTTCCGTGGGAGGCTAGGAATTAATAGACAACACCTATTTTTTTGGAAAATGAAGATGGCAATGTCATCTCAAAAAAAACCAAAAAATATTCTCATGACAAAATCTTAAAAAATATTTCCGGTGTCGACCGGCTTCATGCAAATATATTTACGAGAGCGTAATTATGCGATGACCCACGTAATCTGAAGATTAGTTGCGGTTTTCCGCAATTTCAGAGTGTCGCATGGAGTCCGAATGTCGCCGGAACGAATGAACTGCATGCGGCTCGTAATTGCACATGCAGGTTTTACATTCTCTCAGCATACTATAATAGTGTACATTTGTTAATAAATATTTCTGGGTCCCCGTAAACCTATTGATTGAGATACACTTCAAAAATACTCATAAATGCAAAATATTCGCAGTTTTACCGCCATATATTGGAGTGCCATTCAGATGTTTTCCCCTAATTCGATTTTTCGTTAATCTCTCTCTGTCCAAAATATATTTTCATTTTTTGAGAATATTTTTCAGACATCAGTTTTCTCTACTGACAGGGCACAACAAAAAGCCAGTTTTGAAAATCCGTCTGCTTGAGTCAGGGAAAAATCTATTTTCAAAAAAAAAGTATTGAAAGTTTTTCACACAAAACTGTGCTGTTGTTCGCGGGTAACACGATGTTTGTCCAGAGGAATCAGGATAACCAGCACCAGGATTGAGAGAACTGTTCCGACAACCAGCGGATCCAGATAGTTCCAGGGACTTGACACCAGCGAATCAACGCCGAAGATTGCATTACAGATACCAAGCGCCTTCGACTCCGCGGTATGGGCAAACACTGTCCAGAGAAGCCAGCCTACCGCTCCTGCAATCATACTCCACTTTGCCGCAAGAAGTGACGGACGTTTCGCCACAAGACCATGAATAAATGCAGGCAGCAGTGCTGCCGTACACAGCCCCATAAACATCGCCGTGGCACGGGCGATAATACTACCCGGCATTGCAACCGCAATGGCAATACTCACAATCATCATCACAATAATACCGATCTGATTTGCCCGGACCGAGTATCTCTTTCCTTTCAGTCGTGCAAACATATCGCCGCCGAGCGTTGTTCCCATCGTATGCAGAAGCGACGAAAGCGTTGACATCGCCGCAGAAAGCAGAGTGAGCATGAAAATTATCACAAACAGCTCAGGCATTGCCGAGTTGATGTAGAGCGGAATCACCGAGTCAACATTTCCTCCGGCTGCATCAAGAGCAAGCTGGCCGGTCGTCTCCATGAAGTAGACATTCGTCAGCGGACCAACCGTGAACGCAACACCGGTCATCATCACAATAAAGAGTGCCCCCATCGGAATAGCGCGGTTCAGTGACTTACCGTCCTTTGCCGTCATGAATCTGACTGCAAGCTGCGGCTGGGCAAGTACCCCAATACCCACACCAAGCACCAGCGTTGTGATAACCGTCATCCATACCGGTGAGCCGAACTCAGGCATCGACGTCCAGCCGGTCATACCAACCGCCGCAAGATTCTCCGGAACCAGTGGTGCCATTGCCTCCAGTGCACTGTTTGCCGTGACAACACCTCCAAGATAGATGTAGGTCAAAACAAGCAAGAGTCCCATACCCACCAGCATGATCGCTCCCTGCACAGCGTCCGTGTACATCACTGCGATCAGACCGCCGATGACAACATAGAGCGCAACAATTACTGCAAACCCGAACAGTGCCGTCATGTACGGGATCCCAAGCGTCGTCTCAATAAACCGTGCTCCGCCGATGAGAACTGCTGCTGTGTACAGCGGCATTGCTGCAACAAAGATCAGACCTGATGCATAGATCAAAAACTTGGATCCGAACATTTTTCCAAACAGCTCAGGATACGTCAGTGCACCAAGTTCTTTTCCCACGCGCCGGATGCGTTTTCCCATGAACAGGAAAGCAATGATCACACCGACAACTACACAGAGAACGGTCAGCCACATCAGACTCATACCATACTGCGCAGCGGTTCCACCAAATCCTACAATCGCAGACGTACTGATGAACGTCGCACCATATGATAAGGCAATAATTATCGGATGCGTGTTGCGCCCCGCGACCATGTAGTCTTCAACCTTTTTCGTCTTCTTGTATCCGTAGTATCCAAGGCCAAGGATCATCACCAGATAGAAGAGCACGATGACAATTGTGAGTTCAGTACTTACTGCCATCGTCGTCACTATCCTTGTTCCAGTAGAAGTATCCGTAAATAAAGCAGCCAATCAACGAGACGATGCAGATAACATAGGTAATCCACACTCCCGGGTCACTAATTCCAAACATGTTGAGCATCCACCAATTTATCGAAGGACTCGCGTCTTTTGCGCAGCATCAGTTTCGTAAAACAGCATTGAAAAAACCGTCATACGAAAGCGTGACGGCGTTCCTTAGTTAAAGCTAAAGAAGAAAAAGACGATGAACGCAGCCTGGCAACCGTTGTAAGAATGGGTGTCGCTTTCGTTCATCTGAATCTCCTACCATGTTGCCGTTTCTTGGATATAAATTAGTGTGGTATGTTATCATGTGGCACATTAGCATGATCGTGATTTTGTTCCATAGGACACTGGTAAATCTTTAATCACTCACACACCGAAAATATACCAACGAAAATCCGGCGTGACCACTTCATGAAATTCATCCACACCGCCGACCTTCACCTCGGAAAACAGTTTTACGGATACAATATTCTCGCGGATCAGGCATTCATTCTCCGCCGGATAGCACAGCTTGCCGTATCTGAAAACGCAGACGGCATACTGCTTGCCGGAGATATTTTTGACACTCCGGTTGCCGGACGTGCGGCAGTTGATCTGTTGAACAAATTTCTCACGTACCTTCAGCGATCAAACATCACCGTCTTCATGATCAGCGGTAATCATGACTCGCCGGAACGAATTCATTACGGCAGCAGCATCATGGACAACTGCGGCATTTACATCAACGGCATCTACGACAGCGAGCGCGACGTTCGAGTCATCGACCTCTCTGACGAGTTCGGGCCGCTGCACCTCTGCCTTTTGCCGTACATCGACCCTGCGATGGTACGCAGCTCGGGAAAATTCGGCGACATCACCGTTACAACCTTTGACGAAGCGGTCGCCGCAGTGATTGCCTCGATCCCGCTCAAATCAGGCGAACGTTACGCCGTAGTTGCGCACCAGTTCGTTGCAGGATTTGGCACGATGCCGGCGTCATCCGAATCTGAACGAATCACCGTCGGCGGCATCGAACAGGTGGATGCAAAACATTTCGCCGAGTTTGAGTATGCAGCTCTTGGTCATCTGCACAAACCGCAGAAAGTCGGCCTTGCCACCATCCGCTACGCAGGCTCTCCCCTCAAGTACTCACCATCCGAATGCGGCCCGGCAAAATCAGTCACCGTCGTGGAATTTTTTGAAAAAGGCAACGTCACCATCCGCCAGATTCCGCTCAAACCGTTACGCGATCTGCGCATCATCTGCGGAACAGTTGACGACCTCACCACTGCGGGCGCTGTTCCAATGCCCCACGACGACTTCTTTTTCGTACAACTCACCGACCCGCTGCCGCCCGCAGACACCATGGCCAGACTGCGTGCAAAATATCCGGCGGTCATCGGCGTTGAACGGGTGAACGACTCTACTCCGGCAGCGGTCGCCGCCGGTGCCCGGATGGAGGATCTGCAAAAATCAGACCGGGATCTCTTCGCAGGATTTTTCTCAGAAGTCTCCGGCAGACCCATGACCGCTTTGCAAGAAACGGTTGTCCAGGAAATTTTACAGGAGATGGGTGGAGAGAAATGAAACCAATTCGTCTGGTGATCTCATCGTTTGGTCCGTATGCCAAAGAAACGGTGATCGACTTTTCTGCATTTGACGGCTCGGGAATTTTTCTGATCACCGGCGACACCGGTTCAGGAAAAACCACTATCTTTGATGCGATCACCTACGCCCTCTACGGTGTTGCAAGCGGCAGCATCCGCGAGGCAAAAACTCTTGCAAGCGACTTCGCCGCACCGGACACTGTTCCCTTTGTGGAGCTGATGTTTCTTCACCGAAAGGAGACCTACACCATCAGGCGCACTCCTGCCTACACTGTTCAGGGAACCGAAAAAAAAGCAACCGCAAGCCTTGTCCTGCCGACCGGAACAGAGATCTCCGGCCCCAAACATGTCGGCGAAGAGGTCCTCCTCCTCCTTGGTCTGGACAGCCAGCAGTTTCGTCAGGTTGCGATGCTGGCCCAGAACGACTTTGAAAAATTTCTGTTCAGCACCAGCAAAGATCGTGCCGACATCCTCAGAAAACTGTTCGCAACCGAACGGTTTGAGGAGTTTCAAAACAGAATCGCTGCACAGGCACGGGCTGCAAAACAGGAAACCGAAACGATCCGGCAGTCATGTGCTGATCGTGCTGACCGGTTTATTGCAGTTCCTAACACACCGTTCGCTGATCTGTTAGCTGAAGTGCGGGGGTCACCCGACGGATTTTTCCGTCTCAGCGACCTCTCCGCCGCCGCAGCCGAACAGCTCCGCGACGACAGGACTCATGCGTCTGTTCTCAAAGGAGACTGCCAGTCTGCAAGAAACCGTGCCGCAGAGATCGGTGCATCAATCGAAAATGCAAAACAGATCAATGCAGACCTTGACCGGCTCTCAGAGACGAAAGCAATCGCACAACAACTGCGGGAGCAGGAAGGGGAGATGGCACAGCTTGGCAAAAAACTTGAGATGTCGCAGCGTGTCCGTGAGATTGTGCCGTACGCAGAACGTGCGGACTCAGCCGCTGAGCGGTTGAGTGCTGCACGAAATGGGCTGGAGGAGGCAAAAGCCCGGCTTGCTGCTGCGCAGGAAAAAGCCGAGGCTGCGGCTGCTGAACTTTCCAAAACCCAGCGCGACAATCTCTCCCTCCCGCTGATGCAGGAGGAGATTGGAAAACTCAAAGGTTTCGTCACTCAGTTCACCGAGTACGAGACCGTGAAGGGCCAGCAGCTGCGCGGCGGCAGTGAGCTTGAGAGAATTGAAAAGGATCTTGCGGAGCGGAAGGCTGATCTGAAGCGGATGAACGTGCAGCGCGACCGGCTCATGAACCGGCTTTCCGAGCTGGGCAGTGTCCCTGAAAAACTTGCCGAGGCAAAACATCGCGAAGCCAAGACAACCGCACGGCTCGCATCCCTCACCGCTCTTGCAAGAGAACTTCAGACGCATCAGAAAACGGTGAAGGAATGTTCCTTCAAAGAGATCGCCTACACCAGAGCAGCGGATGCCTACGAGGAGACCAGAGATATCGTCGCAAAAAAAGAGCGTGCCTTCTTCGACGGTCAGGCAGGCATCATGGCAAAAAGTCTGCGTGCAGGCTCTCCCTGTCCGGTCTGCGGTTCAACCCTTCATCCGCGTCCCGCAAACCTCCCTGCCGGCATTCCAACCGAAGCGGAACTGAATGCTGCAAAGACCGAGCTTGCCGCCAAAGAAAATGCACGAAGCAAAGCCGCGTCAGAATGTTCAGGAGCACGGAGCATGCTTCGTGCAGGCGAACAGCATCTCCTTACTGCAGCTGAGCTGCTGTTTACTCTTCCACAGCGTTCCGACTGGGCGAGAATTCTGGACGGACTGATTCGTGAGGAGGTGCAGACGTCTGAGGAGCAGCTGAAACTGATCACTGCGGAGATTGCCGGGCTTCAGAATTTACTCACCGAAAAATCATCATTGGATGCAGAGCTCCGCCAGATGCATGACTCATTCCCGCGCCGCGAAGAGGAACTTGCCGAGCTTGCCGAAACAGCTGCCAATATCAAACAGCGTGCCGAGTACGCAAAGGCACGTGCCGAGACGTTGAAAGGCCAGCTTCTGCCCGGCTACGTTTCTGCTGCTGAACTAAACGAAGACATCAGAAAACGTGAGTCCGAGATGTCTCTTCGCCGGACGCGGGAGACTGATCTGATCAAAACGTTTGAACAGATAAAATCCGCCAGATATGATGCGGCCTCGGCATGCACCGCTGCTGAGGAGATCTTTGCCGATGCAGAGCGCACCAAGAACACCAGCGAGGAGGCATTCAACACTGCGCTTCTCACCCGCGGTCTCACCCGCGACGGATACCGCAGTGCGCTGATGAGTGACGCCGACGTTCTCGCAGCGCAGGAGAAACTGAAACGGTATCGTGAACTTCGCTCCTCGACCGACGGTCAGATTGTGCTTTTGCAGAAAAAGACCGAAGGATGTACCGCAATTGACATCCCTGCTCTTACCGCAAAATTTGCCGAAGAGGAACGCAGGTATGCAGCGCTTCAGGAGGAGGAAAAAGATCTCGGTTACCGGATCATGCAGAATTCTGCGGCCCTGTCTGAGATCTCAGGATTTTTGGAAAAGTATGCGGCGGTCTCTGCGCGGTACACAGAGCTGTCTGATCTCTCGCGTGCGGCGAACGGTGATGCGGCAGGCTCAGGGGTTCGGATGAAGTTTGAGGAGTACGTGCAGTCCGCATACCTCGGCCGCATTCTTGAGAAGGCGAACATCCGTCTGCATGCGATGACGGACGGACGGTTCAGAATTGTGCAACGGAGTGCGGCAACGGATCAGCGAAGAAAGGAGGGGCTTGAGATGGATGTGATCGACTTTTACACCGGAAAACAGCGGCCGACCTCAACACTTTCAGGCGGCGAGTCGTTTAAGGCGGCACTGTCTCTTGCCCTCGGTCTGTCGGATGTTATCATGGAGACCTCGGGCGGCATTGAGCTGGACGCGCTTTTCATCGACGAAGGCTTCGGGTCTCTTGACTCGGTGTCGCTGGATCAGGCGATCGAGACACTGGCAACTCTTGCGGCGCCCAGGACCGGCAGCCGGCTGATCGGTATCATCTCCCATGTGGAGGATCTCAGGCAGCGGATTGAGAAAAAAATCGTGGTTGTGAAAAATCCTGACGGCAGTACGGTGAAGGTTGTTGTGTGATTTTTTTTGCCGCCCACGGAAAAACGGAAAACACGGAAATATCACTGAAAAACATCACGGAGCAGATGTGAACTGCACGGAAGTATAAATTTAAACAATATTTCCGTGGTGTTTTTTTTTCAGAAATCTCGCGATGAAATATTTTCATGCGGCATCACGAAAAATATTTTTTGCAATTATTTTTTGAAAAATTTTCAAGAGCAAACCAACGGTTTTTTTTCTGAGATTTTGTGATGAAATATTTTGATGCGGCATCACGAAAATATTTTCTGCAATTATTTTTTTTGAAAAATTTCCTGAAGCAAACCAACGAAATTTTTTGTGGCATCATAATGGAATTTCAATTTAGAAAAAATATTTCCGTGATGTTCACGTCTGCTCCGTGATGTTTTTTTCTGTGAAATTTTGTGATACCACGAAAAGATTTAGTCGATTTTTTCTGGGAAAAGTAAGAGGGTAAGTGGTGAGCGTGGTTTCGCTTGAAAAAGGAACCGCAAATCCACGCAAATCTCGCTCGCTAACGCTCGCTCCGCAAATCGCGTTTGCTTTTCGTCGCTCTCATCCCGCCGGATTCCGGCGGGCTCGTTGCTATCGCAAACGCGACGGCAAACGCTGGACGGCGCCAGTCAGGCGCCGCCTATTGTTTATCGATAATATTCATGGTGTGTCACTGCGTAAAATGTCGTGGGGTCGAAAATTTTCAGATTGTCCTACACTTCGAATGCAATCCATTCAACCCATGGCGGCGCCCGACTGGCGCCGCCCAGCATTTGCAGTCGCGGTTGCGATAGCAACGAGCCCGCCGGAATCCGGCGGGATGAGAGCGACGGTTCGCAAATGCGATTTGCGGAGCGAGCATCAGCGAGCGAGATTTGCGTGGATTTGCGGTTTCCTTTTCTCATCATGCCCATTCGCCACTTATCCATTTCCTTTTTTCAGAAAAAAATCTACTAAATCTTTTTGTGAGAGTACATTTTCTGTGAAATTTCCGTGTGTTCTGTGTGTTCCGTGGGCTGATGCGTACGTCCACAACAGAAAAAAATTATGACTGACCAATGATCTCCAGATGCTCCTGCTTTTTCGGGCAGCACTCCCCCTCGCATGCACCGCCGATGAAAGGACAGACCGACATCGAAAAATCAGCCATCGGGTGACCTTTACTCTTGATCTCAAACTCCTTGTACCAGCCGAACGCCGCACGCTTGGTCTCCACCCCTTCTTCGCTCAGCCTCACCTGAATCGTTTTCAAAATCCACTGCGAAATTCCGGGGCAACCAAGATCGGACGCAAGGTGTGCATAAGGAAACAGCATCACCCTCTTTGCCTTCAGCCGCCCGAGCCGCACGCAGATACTCTCAACTGTTGCAGACACCGTCAGCTCCGGATTCACTTCATCAGACTTTTCCACACAACAGAACAGCAGAACGCAGTCCAGCATCTCATCCTCAGGGATTGGTTCAGGCTCTGCCATCTTGGTTTTTTTCGTCACCTTATACCAGACACGATCCGCATGAATGCCGAGTATTTTCATATTATCTCCTCTCCACAATGTTTGAAAGTTGTTCGCTGGTCAGCATACCGACAACTTTTCCCCCAGTTACAACCGGCAGGGCTGAGATGTGATGCTGATCCAAAATCCGTGCCGCATCACGAAGCGTATCATTCGACGACACGCTCAATACATCCTTTGTCATAATCTCATCAAGCTTCACATGTTCGCCTGCAACCGCCTTTGCAATGTCCCATGACGTCACAATTCCGCACAGTGTTCCGTCTGTGTGCAGGACCGGCAGATGATTGACCTCACGCTCTATCATTGTCGCGGCCGCTGCACGAATTGTTGCACATCCGCAGATGGTCGGCGGGTCACGGTTCATGATATCTTCAACCGTTAACGGAGTGAGGAACCGTCCGATCAGATAGTTCATCTGATCATCCTCAAGCAGGAATCCGTCGTGCCCGAATCCTGACATCACTTCGGTGTACTGCACATCCTTTCCAAGGCTGTTTAGAGCCATCACGATCTCTTCAGACAGGTACGGCGGGTACAGCCAGTCGGTGGAGACTGAGAGAATCAGGAACTTGGCATCAGCTCCCTCCAACCCTTCGGCAAGAGATCCGTTTCTGGTCAGATCATAGTAGTCGATGGCTTTGGTGATGTAGAGATAGGAGTTTGGATCAAACCGCTGCACAAAACTTCTGCCCTGATGCTTCAGATAGCTTTCCACACTGAACTCGGTCTCAAACCCGTAACCGTACTCGGTTTTTTCCTGAAGCCTTCGTCCGAACTTTTTGTGCATCGACTGATCCGACAGATAGGTGATGTGAGCCATCATGCGTGCGAGGGAGAGGCCGTGGTCGGGTTTTTCGTCCATTGGATAGCGGCCGCCCTTCCATGCGGGATCGGTCATGATGGCAGCGCGTCCCACAGCGCCAAATGCGATATGCATCGGTGTTGAGTAACCGGCCGCGGCAATCACGACGATGCGGCGGGCAAATCCCGGGTACTCAACGCTCCACTGCAAAGACTGCATGCCGCCCATGGAACCGCCCACCACTGCGTAGAGATCATGAATGCCCAGTTCGGTCAGGAAACTGTGCTGCGCTGCGACCATGTCGCGGATAGTGATCACCGGAAAGTCAGGGCCGTACGGGAGTTTTGTTTCAGGATTGATTGAGGCAGGCCCGGTCGATCCTTTACAGCCGCCGATCACGTTGGTTGCGATAACGCAGTACCGGTCGGTGTCAAGAGCTTTGCCAGGGCCGATCACACCGTCCCACCATCCGGGATGTTTGTCTCCTTTGTGCATGCCGGCTGCGTGCGCATCGCCGGAAAGTGCGTGACAGACAAGGATGGTGTTTCCGGGCGCTGGCGAACAGCCGTACTGTTCGTAGGCGATGACGACATTCCCGAGCACCGCTCCTGATTCAAGATGCAGCGGTGATCTCAGGGTGTGGTACCTGGTTACTACGTCGCCGACTGATCCGCCGGTCACGGCTTTTCTCCGGATAGTGTATTGGTAAGTATTGGGATCATTTTCTCTTCACTCGATAAATTCACACTGTGATTATATTGGGCACGGCAGTGTTTAAAGTATCTGTTTTTGTGGTTTGCCCATAAATTCGTTTATGACAACTAACGTTCGTCGTAACTCCGCCCACGGAAAAACGGAGTACACGGAAATTTCACAGAAAAACATCACGGAGCAGACGTGAACAGCACGGAACTCTAAAATTCTATTTCTGTGATGTTCACGTCTGCTCCGTGATATTTTTCCGTGTGTTCCGCTTTTCCGTGGGTGGCAGAACGTAATAGGCAACATCTCTTTTACGGGAAAACAGGATGTGCTATTCAAAACAAAAAAAGAAAAATAAAAAGAATTCCGATTTAGAAATCGGTCATCACACGGAACTGGTCGATCTCTTCAGAGTCAAGCTCTGCAAGGAAGGACTCGGCCGCGTTCTTGATGTCTTTGCTTGCCGTGATTGCGCGGCCGACAACAACAACATCCGCACCTGCGGTGAGTGCCTTCTTTACAACCGGCACACGGATACCACCTGCGGTTGCAACAAGGATCTTTGCATTGTACTTTGCTGCGACTGCCTTGATCTTCTTGATGTCGCCCCAGCTGTACTCGCCGCTTGCTTCCTTGTCGATTGCACGGTGCATCTCAACATACTGCGGGAGAAGTGCTGCGCCGCCCATCTTTGCAAGGCTTTCGATCAGCTTTGCCGGCTCGTCAACATTCAGCATGTCGATGATTGCATAAATTCCGCACTTCTTTGCTTCTTTAATGAATGCGGCAATCGTCTCAACCGGAGCAAGACCTGATACCACTGCTGCGTCGCCGCCTGCGTTGGACACCATGCGTGCTTCAAGGTTGCCGGTGTCAAGGGTCTTTAAGTCTGCAACGATGAAACAGTTCGGGCGGATCTTGCGAATTTCGCCGATGACGTTTAAGCCGAACTGTTTGATGAGCGGAGTTCCTGCTTCAAAGATGACGTGATCGTTCTGCGGAACCTCACGCAGTACACGCTCCACCTGTCTCATATCGACAAGGTCCATGGCGACCTGGAGGTAGGGCGGGTTCCAGAGCCGCTGAACTTTGAATCCCATAACACCGTGGGCTGCACGGTCTTTTTCCTTCAGGACAGTTGCGGTGTCCGGGAACTTGTCGAGTGCACGGGAAAGTGCGAGGCGGGTTGCACCATAGTTGAAGCGGTAGAGTTTGTTGAAGTCTTTTGCATCAGGAGAGATGAAAACACTTGCAACAATAACAACCTCGTCCACGTCCATGCCGGTGAAGACACCGTCTTCAAGTGCATCGGCAACAGCCTTGGAAACTGCTGCCTGTGCAGGGCCAAAGATCTGGGTAACCTGTTCGGTGTGCTTAAGGGTAACTTTTGGCACAATCAGGACTGCCGGTTTTGGGAGGAGGTTCGGGCGGATAACGCCGAGAAGCGGGGTGTGACCTGCGGAAAGCTGGGTCAGGCCGTTTGCAAATGCCGTTCCGACCGGGCCCATTTTGTCGCCGATCATGAGGTCGATGTGGGCTAGTTCTGCCCCATCGCCAACGAGTGCTTCGCCAATCAAAAACATAGAAAAATCTCTGCAATAGCGTTGGTTTTGTAACCCTATAAAGACAGCCGCCCCGCTCCAATTCTCATGTGGGGGTTCACCGCCTGAGGCGGTGAACCCCCACAGAATTAAACCGGCTCGGCACCTCTCGTCCCTGCGGGACTCGGGGCTTGGTACACCAAAATGATTTATTCTGCCAAAAAAAATCGAACCATGTTATTTTATCTTAAAAATCGCCTTTGGCGATTTTTCATTCGCGCTATTCACGTCATTCGCGTTTTTCCACAACGCCCAAGCTCAGACATTGGTGATATACGAAAACTTCGGCGACGCATGTCCGAGCATCGTCCACTGCCGGCGCATGAACTCCTTGCTTGATGCAAGATTATTCTCATATGCGTTCCTCAGCAGGGCAGTGTCAGGATTATTTCCCGGCGTGCAGACTCTCTTATACGCCTCCGCAAACGCAGACGCACTCACAAACGCCGGAGCAATCCCTTCGCAGACCGGACTCAGAAAATTTGCCGCGTCCCCTGCAAGAAAAATTCTGTCCTCTCCCATATCAGTTGGGGTCACCGACGGAAGCAGCCCGTACTCCTCCCGCTCCAGATCCCCAAACTCTGCACCAAGCTCCCTGACCAGATACTCCTTAAACCTCTGGTAATACTCAGGCAGCATCGACTGATCCTTCGCGCTCACTGCCACAATTACAAACTCATCCTTTATACAGCACCATGCCGCATGCTCGGAAAACTCAGGCTGAAGATAGGCATGAAAATAGTTTGGATCCAGATCGATTGAACCCGTACTGTAGGTTTGATACGTTACAATAGACTCTCTTTTTTCGTTCCGCAGTATCTGTCGGACAGCACTCACCACCCCGTCGCATCCGACAAGAACACGCCCCTTCTCCTCTGTAACGATTTCGTTTTGCAGACTCACCACAACATGATCCCCTTCATTGCGAAATCCGATTATTTCCGTATTCTCCCTGATCTCGGCTCCCGCTTCATCCGTCTCAACAGCCATCCAGTAATCAAAAAGATTACGCCAGACATTCATCCCAAGCCCGTCAATCGTAAACATCACATGCCGTTCGTTCTGCAGGGTATACCCCATATTGATCTGGGGATCGCATCGGACCGCCTGCGGAATTTGACCAAACACATCCTCAGCAATTGCCACCGCTTTTCTGATCAAAATTCCGTTGCAGGACTTTTCCCGCAGTAAAGACATCTTTTCTGCGACCAGCACCGAGTATCCGGCATCAACCAGTATCTTTGCCGCAACACATCCCGCCGCCCCGGCTCCTGAGATGATCACGTCATACAATGCTACTTTCCTTCCTTGCCGGTCGCGTGAACCACGTTGATCGCAGCAACCGTTGTCCGGTCACTGTTTTTCCGGATGTACTCCATGGCCTTGTCATGAAACGAAGCAGAGTACTTATTCATCAGCGCCTCCAGTGCAGCCTGTTTTTCCTCAGGGTCGGTCACGAGCCTGGCGGTGCCGAAAAGTATGGCAGACCGGTACTGGGTATCAAATTTATCTGCAAGCATCTTTTCTGACGCAACTACGGCAAATGACACCTTCGGACACTCCCGAAGATTATCGATTTTGTGTCCCTCGTGAGCCGAGTGAATGTAGAGGGTGGTATCGACAAGAACATAATTGAGCGGAACCGCATACGGCTGCCCGTCACCGTCCACGGTGGCAAGCGTCCCCCAGACTCCGTTTTGGAGAATATCTCTGGTATCAGCATCTGAAAGCTGTGAGGCTTTGCGCCGCATCGGTCTCATACATACTAATACGACAGAGTAGTATTAAAGAGAGTTGTTACTGGAAAAAATATCAATGTTTGTTAAATTTACCAAGAATCAATGTGTGCTATCTCCCATAAATAGATGGAGGCAACACTCCCGTACGGTGAGTAACGACTGCGTAAAATTTCAAACTCATTTCTCGACAGAGATGAAAGGTTATACAGCCGCATCATTCCTCTCCGGATCCCAAGATCATTCCAGCTTACCACGTCAGGTCGTTCCAGTGAAAGAAGGAGCATCATCTCCGCAGTCCACACCCCGACTCCGGGCAGTATGGTCAGCTCTTTGATGATCTCTTCATTGCTTTTTTCTCTAAAAGAGGATATGTCAACTTTTTTGGTGACGACTGCATCAGCAATACCGCAGATGTAACCTGCTTTTTTCTTTGACATGCCAAACTGCTGTATCTCATCAGCTCCGGCACGGGTAATCACTTCAGGAGTGATGTCATCGCCGTACGCATCCTCCATCCTGCCCCAGATGGTATCAGCGGCTTTGGTTGAAATTTGCTGACCGACAACACTTCTGATCAAAGCAGAAAACAGATCCGGAAAAATCACGCGTTCGGGGCGTCCGAGCCGGTCCATTGCAGCTCCGAGTACCGGATCCTCTGCCGCAAGTACGGCAATCTCTTTTTCTCCGTACGAAAAGTACTGCATGGTCATCTCTTTTTCCACATATGCTCATACTCAGATAAGTACTATTCGGCAGAACGAAATTTTGGGGACCTCAAGTTTCGTCTGGGCTAAATCCCCTGTCTGAAAATTACACCGCCCACCTCCTTTCTAAAAATATCTCATCACAACTTTTCCCAAAATCCGGCAAAAATTTTCCCAGACATCACCCTATCCGATTTTTTTTGCGAGAGGGTGCTACGACAAATGACGAGTTTTATGCGTTGATTAACGAATTGCAACCCGTAGCTGGCAAAGGCAAAGGTTCATGTCAGATACCCTACCATGTATCTTGTATAGAGGTTACGTGTTCATGGGGTTGAAAAGCTGGGTTGTCCCGCAGGATAAAATCTTTTTTGAGCTCTTCGAAGAACAGGCGGAAATCGTCTGCGAAGCAGCTGATCATCTACAGACAATTTTCACCGACTATACCGACATTCCGGAAAAATACCGGCAAATGAAGGATCTCGAACACCGTGGCGACGCAATGGCGCACCGTGTCTACGAGGAACTGAACCGCACCTTCATCACCCCAATCGAACCTGAAGAGATCTCCCGTCTTGCAACAGCCCTTGATGACGTAATCGACTTCATCGACTCGGGAACCAACATGCTCCTGATCTATGAGATCGAACAGCCGGACGAGTTCATGGTAGAGTTCGCCTCGGTCATCCGTCAGGCAGCCGAAGAGATCAGAACCGGTGTCGCCGGACTTCGCACACTCAATGACCCGGAAACCATCACAGGATGCTGTATTGAGATCAACAGATTAGAAAATCAGGCTGACGACATCCTGTCCAAAGCCCTCCAGAATCTGTTCAAGACAAAAGACCCTGTTCGAATCATCAAACTCAAAGACATCTACGAACACTTTGAGATCGCGACCGACAAATGCGAAGACGTTGCTGACGTTTTCGCCTCGATTCTCATCCGCCACACGTGAATTCAATGGATGCCAACACCATAATCATCATCCTCGGCATTGTGATCGCACTCGCGTTCAACTTCTCGAACGGACGAAACGACGCATCAAACACCATAGCAACCGTCATAGCAACGCGTGCACTCGCACCAAGGACCGCGATTCTTATCGCATCAGTCTGTTGTCTTGCAGGTCCCTTCATTTTCTCAACCGCAGTTGCAAAAACGATTGGTAAGGGTATTATTGACCCGGGAATTTTCACACCTGTTTTACTTTTCATCGGACTTATTGGATCAGTGCTCTGGGTTAACTCCTGCTCTCAGTACGGCATTCCGGTCTCTTCATCCCATGCGCTTGTCGGCGGACTGATCGGTGTCGGCCTTGCCGCTGGCGGAGTCTCTGCGGTCTTCTGGCCTGACCCGACCATGACCACATGGACGATCATCTATCTTGCCGCAGGCGCTCTGGTCGGCGGACTTATCATGACGCTCGTCGCTTTCCTCGCCCATGACAAAATCAAAACCTTTGCAATCCTTGGCGCATGCGCCGGCGCGATCATTGCAATACCGCTCCTTATGATCCTCGACCTGTTCGTGATCAAAGGCCTGCTTGCAATTCTTCTCTTCATCTGTGTCTCGCCCGCGCTCGGTCTGATCGTATCCTACTTTTTCACCACCATTCTCACTAAAATCATGGCAAACAGCCGCCACCCGTCCAAGATGAACAAATGGTTCCAGCGTGCACAGATTGTCGGCTCAGGATTTCAGGCAATGAGTCTTGGAGGAAACGATGCCCAGAATGCCATGGGTATCATCATGGCAATTCTGATCGCCGCAGGATTCATTGCCGCGGACGGCGAACTGCCGTTATGGGTAATCATCCTCTCGGCTCTGGCAATATCGCTTGGTATTCTCTCGGGAGGATGGAAGGTTATCAAAAAAATGGGTACCGGCATCACAAAGATTCGCCCCTATCAGGGATTTTCGGCATCGATGTCCGGCGGTCTTGTGCTGTCGTTTATGACCATGTTCGGTGTTCCGGTTTCAACCACCCATGTTGCAACGGGAACTATCATGGGAACAGGCGTGACCCGCGGGACCGGAGCGGTGCGATGGGGAGCAGTCCGTCAGATGATAACCGCCTGGGTTCTAACCATTCCTGCAGCAGCAGCAGTCTCTGGAATCTGCTATGTTGTTGCTCAGGCAATCTTCGGATTTTAAAACATCAGTGATATACCATAGATGACGCAGGCGATCGCAACGATCATCAACACAATGTACATCAGTCCGGGTTTTGGAGTATCCTGTTCCATACTCCTTATCTATCTCTCATCCAGAGAGTTTATGCGTTGCGCCCCCCAAATAATAGAGCAATGATCAATATTCGTAGAGACGTTTGCGGCTACTGCGGTGCATGTGTGTCCGTGTGTCCGCAGGGTTCGCTTGAACTCATTGACGCATACCTGACTGTTGATACCGAGACCTGCAAAGACAAATGCAAAATCTGTTCGACCGTCTGTCCTCTTGGTGCTATTGAATGGGTGGAGAAATGAAGGAAACATACGACGTTTTGGTTGTGGGCGGAGGTCCGGGCGGCGCTCTTGCGGCAAAGGCCGCAGCTGAAGCCGGACTGTCCGTTCTCCTTGTGGAGAAGCGTCCTGCCATTGGTGCCCCGGTCCGCTGTGCGGAGGGTATCGGCAAGGAGGCTCTTGCTGAGTTTATTGCTGCGGATCCGAAATGGATATCTGCTGATATTGAACGTGCAGTGCTTGTTGGTCCGGACGGAACAAGGTTCACGATCGGCGGCGAGGCTGCCGGCGGTAAAGTTGGATATGTACTTGACCGCAAAATCTTCGACCGCGAACTTATCTGGCGTGCGGCTGAGGCAGGTGCTGAGATTCAGGTACATGCACGTGCGTCTGCACCAATTATTATCGAAGGAAAACTTTCGGGCGCGATCATTCACCAGCACGGCAAGACCTATGAGGTGCGTGCAAAGGTTGTGATTGCAGCTGACGGTGTTGAGTCGAAGTTTGCGAAATGGTCAGGCATTGATACAACCGTTCCGCTCTGGGAACTGGAAACCTGTGCCCAGTATATTGTCAATGATATTGACTTTGACTGTAAGGCAAATGTGTTCCATGTCTCCAATGAAGCATGTCCCTGGGGATATATCTGGATTTTCCCGAAAGGCCCCCGGTGTGCGAACATTGGTATCGGTATTGCCGGAACAAAGTCCGGCGAAGGCCACCGTGCAAAGGATTATCTTGACAAGTATCTCGCAAAAGAGTTCCCGAACGGCAAAGTCACCGAGTTGATTGTCGGCGGTGTGTCGGTCTGTAAGCCGCTTGAGTGTACGGTTGCTGACAATCTGATTGTTGTTGGAGACGCTGCACGTCTGTCTGATCCGATTACGGGCGGCGGTATCTATAATGCGATGTACACCGGAAACCTTGCCGGAAATATTGCGGCAACTGCGATTAAGAACGGCGATACCTCCAAGAAAGCGCTGATGATCTATGATAAGACCTGGCGCAATGGTCCGGTCGGTACGACGCTTGCCCGCAACTATGCGGTGAAGGAGTCGTTCATCAAGATGGATGACAAGAAACTGAACTCGATTGTTCACTCGATGTCGGATCTGAAGATTGATGATCTGAGCGTGAAAAAGCTGGTGCTTGCTATCTTCAAGGCAAATCCGTGGCTGGCTCTTGAGCTGCCGCATCTGTTGAAAGCACTCTAACCAAAATTATTTTTTTCTGGTACGATGAACGACGCGTATGATGTAGTGGTAGTCGGCGCAGGGCCTGCGGGTGCGATGGCTGCGAAGGAGGCGGCGGCACGCGGAGCGTCTGTTCTTCTTGTGGAGAAACGTCCGGCGGTCGGATCTCCGGTCCGGTGTGCGGAAGGGATTGTGACCAAGGATCTTTTGGAGTTTGTCACGCCTGATCCGAAATGGGTCTCCGCAGTTATCAAACGGGCGAAGTTTACGGGTCCGGATGGTACCGGTTTTCTTATCTCCGGCAAGTCCGGTGATGAGGTGCTTGGGTATACGCTGGATCGGAAAATTTTTGATCGCGAGCTGGTGATGCGTGCGGCTGATGCGGGTGTTGAGGTTGCGGTGCATGCACGGGCGGTGCCGTTTGTTGAAGGGAACCGCATTGCAGGAGCAGTGATTCATCAGCACGGTGTTTCGCACACGGTTCGTGCGAAGGTCGTGATTGCGGCGGATGGTATTGAGTCGAAGTTTACGAAGGCTGCGGGTATTGATACAACGGTGCCGCTCGCTGATCTTGATTCCTGTGCACAGTATCTGGTGACTGATATTGATATTGATCCTGAGATGAATGTCTTTTTCTGGAGTAATGCTGAGTGCCCGCACGGTTATATCTGGATTTTTCCGAAAGGCCAAAGGACGGCGAACATTGGTATTGGAATTCCCGGGACGATGTCAGGCGACGGTCACCGTGCGAAGGATTATCTTGACCGGTATATGGAGAAGCATTTTCCAAACGGTAAGGTGACCGAGCTGGTTGTCGGCGGTGTTTCAACATGTAGGCCACTTTCCTGTACGGTTGCGGATTCTTTGATCGTCTGCGGCGATGCTGCCCGGATGTCTGATCCGTTTACGGGCGGCGGAATTTATCAGGCGCTGTTTTCAGGACAGCTTGCGGGTCGTACTGCTGCTGAGACTGTTGCTGCGGGTGACTGTTCAAAGAGTGCGCTGATGGTGTATGATGGTGCGTGGCGGTCCAGCAGGATGGGGAAATTTTTGTCGCGGTCGTATCTGATTAAGGATGTGTTTTTCCGTATGGATGATACGATGCTTGCTGAGGTCATCAAGTCGGTTCCGGATCTTCATCTGAGTGAGGTGACGGTGCCGTCGGTGCTTGCGGCGATGCTGAAGAATAATCCCTGGATTGCGGTGAAGTTTCCGAAGCTGCTTTTACATCGGAAATAATTTTTTTTTGAATTATTATTTTGAAACGCGAATAGCATGCCTCTGGTCAAACGCGAATAGCGCGAATAAAAAAAGAAGTTGTCTGTGTTTTTTTCTGAAACACGAATAAAAAAAATCATAGCATCACATAATTTTGGAACGAACACCGACTTCAAACAATGAAATATATTTCTTCTTTGAAAAATCGCCATTGGCGATTTTTTTATTCGCGCCATTCGCGTTTCAGATTTTCATCCACACTCATCCCCACACATGAGCATACCCGCGGTTTTCAACCGCTTCGCCGCCCCGCACAACACCGTTTCCTTCAACAACCTCGCCGATGACCGACACCGGCACATCAAGCCGCGCCAGATTTTCCTGAGAAATGGTAAACAGCAGACCAAAATCTCCCCCGCCGTACAAGAAGTACTTCTCTGCATCAGCGATCGCAAGCGTCGGCAGCTCATCATACAGCACAAACCCGACGCCTGACGCAGCGCCCATATCATACAGCGAGACTGCAATGCCGTCTGAGACATCCATCATCGCCGTTGCCCCGGCCCTGGCAATTTTTTGTCCCTCGAAAACCTGCGGCTCCGGCGTCACCAGATTTTTCCAGTACTTGGTAAATCCGTCAAGACCTGCCTGCGCCGCACCGGGCGTTCCGGTGCAGCAGACTCTGTCCCCAATCTTCGCTCCGGACCGCCTGCGGTACAACTCCTGCGGAACGAGACCGAGTGCGGTCGTTACAATCGTCAGCTCCGTATGGCTGTCAATATCTCCGCCGACAACTTTTGCCCCATACCGCTCTGCACAGGCAACCGCTCCCTCCATGATCGGCCTCAACCGCTCGGGCCGGTCAAGACCGACCGCCACCAGCACCTGTGTTGGTTGTGCCCCGCAGCTTGCAACATCCGACAGACTCACCGCCACACTCATCCATCCCATCTCCCACTCGGTCATCCCGCTCGGAAAATCGGTCGTCTCATGCAGCATATCAGTTGTCGCAACCTGAAGTATTTTTCCTTCCTCAAACGCGGTCGCTGCACAGTCATCAGCCGTCTCGTCGCGTCCGATCAGATCTCGGATCGTTTCCAAAAGCTCACGGTCATCCATTACTCATCACCTGAAATTTCCTTTTTTCTCTGCTTGCGGTACGCAGTCAGCACCGACGAAAGGACATCCCTCTCTTCCGCAGGCACCTCCATTACCTGTGGCTCGCTCTGTGGCGCAGCAACCGGCGAAACTGTCGGCACAACATCCTTCGCCTTCACTTCAGACACCTTCGGCGGTTTTTTCACCACCACTATCGGCTTCTGTTCCGGTGCGGTCCGCAGATACTTCTCCGGCAGAATTGTTGCAGGATCGATTCCCTGCTCCCGCACCTCGCGTTCGCGCTCCACCTGATACTCCTTCACCATCGAGTCCAGCGCCTCGCTCTGCCGCTCTGTCTGATACACCGTCTGCGTCGCTATCCATGCCTCAAGCGCCGCATCAAGAGCCGCGGTATCCACAACCCCGATTTTTCCCTTCACCCGCGGCGACAGCTCAGCCCCTGAGAGAACCGGCAGTCCAGCCTCCCGAAACTCCTCAATCAGATGCTGTTCGCGGGCACGCGCAAACACATGCCTCGGCAGAATCACCGCCTTCACCTTCGCATCCGCAATATCGCGGATCACAGATTTTCCCCACCCGTCAATCTGCAAAACATACAAAATATCCTCGGCAAACAGTCCCATCTCATCATCAAGACTCCGAACAGCATCGCGGGCAAGCAGCGGCAGAACCTTCAGTGCTGAGCATCCCTCTCCTGCCTGCAAAGAAATATAGAGCTTCATCCGCTCCAGCCGCGTTCTCAGATTTTTACACCGCCTCTCCTCCTTTCGCAGCTGTTTTTTCACCGACGAAATTTCACTGTCACGCTCGATAATCTCGGATGAAGCAAGCAGTTTTGCACGCTGCTCCTCCCGCTCGGCATTCAGCCGCCGGTGAAGAGCTGAGATCGTCTTGTCCTTTCCCGCCGACTCCTGTGACAGCGTCGCAACAAGAGTCCGCAGTCTGCGAATCGTCTCCTCCTGTCGGGTGATCTTTTCATCGCGCTCATCGAAGATGACAGCTTCAGCTTCAACCTCAGCCTCTGAGAGTTGAGGCCTCGCCTGCGGCGCAGGCTCTTCGCCGGACAGCTTCGCAACAGCCTGTTCGAGTGAACAGCCGCGGACCACCAGTGCCCGCAGCTCATCGATGTCAAACCCTGCCGGTGCACGCCGGAGAATACTCTCAAATTTATTTTTGTAGGTCCGGTAAGCATACATAGCAGCAGACAGCGCGTCACGTTCATGATCATTTTTGAAGTCATGACCGCCTGCAAGCGTATATTTTTCCTTCACCAAGATGTCCTTCTTCGGACTCCACGCAACCGCAGAGAACGCTCGCCGGATTTTTTCCACACCAAACGGCATCTCAGCTTTGTCGGACGCAATCACCAATGGTCTTCCAAGGCCCGCAATCTCAGATACAAGATCAGCCGCAGAGAACAGTCTTGTACTTGCGAGATACACGAGATTTCCATCGAGGTCGAGCGCTGCAACGCCGATGGTCGTGCCTGGATCAATTCCCAGAATCAGATACTTTGATTTGCGGGTCAGCTGCCGGAACTCAAGTTTTTCCCGCCGCCTTCCACTCACGCGTATCTGAGTATCGCCTCCTTTGGAGGACGAGATCGGAATGTCGCGGCGGGGCGCATACACCGTGAACACCGCACGGCTTTCACCGCCGAACGCACGACGAACAGAAACCATGTACTCAAGGTTTGCCGCGACCAGTTTCATCTCAATTTCGCGGGCATGGCTGCGAACCGCTCCATGCATTTTGCGGACATAACGATTCTGACTCCATCCGCCGCGACCGGGCGATCTGCACCGCGAGACCACGATGTCGGTGACGCCTTCGTAGGCGAGGACCTCGTATCCTGCGCCAAAGGAGGCAAGGAGTGCCGAGGCTTTTGCCTCTTCGATCGGGTTCTGCTTGTCGAACGTGAGGTTGTATCGTGCGGCAACCCGCGGCAGACTTTCCATGTGAACGCAGTCGCCGGTTACCTGTACAAGTTTTGTGTCGTTTGGAATTTCTGCAAGAAACGCATAGAGTGCGGCGGTGTTGCTTGCAAGTTCCTGAATGCTGTCGACTGCGAGTATCTCAGGTCGTTCGGTTCTGAGATACCGAATCAGTCGGTACTGGGTGACGTTTTTTTCTTCGGAAACGACGGCTCCGTTTTCTACGCGCACGAGGGCGTAATGGGGACGCACGGTTCCCGACCTGACCGAGCCGTTGATAATGTCGATGCCAAAGATGAGTCTGTTCATTCCTCCTTCCCAACTGCGGTTACGAATCTGATTGCCTCATCGATGTCGTAGGTTTTCTGGTACTTTTTGGTGAAGAATGCGCCGACGGTTTCCAGGTCATGCCGGAGTGCTGCATCCGCATTCTGGTGAGCCGGAGTAATCCACTGCGGCCAGTCGATGATCCAGACAACAGCTCCGTCGTACATGATGTTGTACTCGGAGAGGTCGCCGTGGATGTAGCCTTCGCTGTATGCAATTTTTACCTGTTCGAGTATCTCCTGCCAGACGGCGTCCGGGTTTTCGAGCTGACAACGGTTGAGGTTCACTCCTTGGATGAAGGACATGACGATTACATGGCGGTTGATATCGATCGGGACCGGGACGTTGACTTTTCCGTTGAGTGCGGTGAGCGCTTCGTACTCGCGGGCTGCGGATTTTGCGGAGGCAAATATCCAAGGGCAGTGCCCTTCTTCAGGCATGTAGTCGCGGTTGGTGCGGACAGTCTGAAATGAGCGCTGGCCGATTTTGTGGAGTTTGAGTACGACGACGCCAAAGCCGAGCGCTTCGTATATTTCAGATTCTTTGCCTACACCGATCATGGAGCCGAGTGCTGATATGGATTTTTTTGCGGCAAGGCCTGAGAGGGCGAGCGCGTCGTAGCCTTTGAAGACAAGCGAGTATCCTTTGTAGGGGACTGAGTCGGATCTGACCATGTCAAGGTGAATGAGATTACCGACACGGTATTTTGTTTCGGTGGCGGAGAGGTGGACGGCTGTTCTGAGATCGTCTTCGGGAACCCAGCGGTAGCGGCGCATCATTCGCTCTAAGGCGTTGAGGATGCGGATTTCGTATTTGTGAAGGTTTTTGATGTCATCGGCTGACAAAGGCATTAGGTATTGATTGACTTTGTAGGGATAAAAGTATCATGATGATCCGTGATGTGTGGGTGGGATGAGATTTTGAAACGCGAATCGCATGCCTGCGGCCTGCTCACCGCTTTGCACGCCGTTCCGTCGTGCTCACTGCTTCGCAGCTTCGCGGAATGGCGCGAATAACGCGAATAAAAAATCGCCAATGGCGATTTTTCAAAGAAGAAATATATTTCATTTTTTGAAATCAGTGTTCGCTCCAAACTTAAATGACGCTACGATTTATTTATTCGCGCTATTCGCGCCATTCGCGTTTTCCTTTTTGTTGTGCTCCACTCGCCACAAACCAGTGCAATCTACATATCAGACGAACGCCAACTATTGATGTACTATGAAATGCTCGCGGTGCGGAAACGATGCAGTGATTGTGCAGGATTACGCAGGCGTTGCCCTCTGTTCCCGCCACGCCGCAGCCGACATCGAAGCAAAAGCAAAACGTGAAGTCCGCAAATGCGGCGGCATCGCCTCAGGCGAAAAACTGTTTATCATGGGGGGAAGCAGTGCCGAGTCGCATGCCCTCTCAACTCTGCTGTCGGTGATCCTTGCAGGCAGGCGCGACGTTACGTTTACCACCGACGTTGCATCTGCAACCGCCGTCGTGACCGCAGACACGCTTGACGACATCGCCGAACACCTTCTTTGTCAGGTATGCCGTGGAGACGCCGCCGAACTTCTGGCGGTACCGGAAAAGAAAACCCTTCGTCCGTTATCGGTTGTGCCGCGAACCGAGGTCTGCTTCTATGCCCGCCATCACGGATGGACCGGCGACTGTTCCACGCAGGACAGCTCCGCGTTTTGCTCTGACATCGCCGCGTTCCTCAAAACATTTTCCGCCGACCACCCGTCAGCTGCCTATGCCCTCAAGCGGATCTCTGATCAGCTGCCGGACCTTTATTTGGAGAGACAGAATCATGCAGTGTAATGATATCGGGTGTGCCGTCACCCGCATAAAAGACCTTATCCGCCAGACACTCTGGGCGTCACATGCCAAAGGCATCGTCGTCGGCGTCTCCGGCGGCATCGACTCAGCCGTCGCCGCAGCAGTTGCAGTAAAAGCGCTCGGACCAGAACATGTATTTGCCGTTCACCTGCCGTCATCCACAAGCAGCCCGCAGGATCAGATCGACGCTGCCGAACTCTGCGAAACGCTTGGCATTGAAATGATCATCGTTCCGCTTGGAACGGTCGTCGACGCAGCATTTGAACATCCCGGCATGACCGACACCCCCCTGCTCCGCGGAAACTATACCGCAAGACTGCGGATGGCAACCCTCTACAACATCGCCGCGTCACGAGACTCCCTCGTCTGCGGAACCTCCAACAAAACCGAGTACATGATCGGCTACACCACCAAATGGGGCGACTCAGCAGCAGACGTTCAGCCGCTCCTGCACTTGTGGAAAAAGGATGTCTATGCAGTTGCTGAAGAGCTTGGAATTCCTGTATCAATCATAAAAAAAGCACCCAGTGCAGGATTCTGGCCCGGCCAGAGTGATGAAAGAGAGCTTGGCATAACCTACTGCGAACTTGATGCAGCCCTCATCAGCCTCGAGGCTCACGACTTCGTCCCGGAAACTCCGCTTGAAGAGACCGTGCTCGCACTCGTCAAGAAAAGTTCCCATAAACGAACACCGGCAGCAAACTTACTGTAACTTTTTTTTGTCCTCGGTCTCACTTGGAATAACCACACTACAAAAAAATTCTCACAGAAATAAAAAAGCAAAAAGAAAAAAGGGAGGATTAAACCTTACCCTTGCGCTTCATGAACACATAGTAGCCGCCGATTAAAATGACTGCCACCACAATAATAATGAAGAGCGGACTCGTGAAGAATGACAGCGGTCCGGACTGATCCTTTACATCAACAACAGCCTTCATCGACTTGGAAAGAATACTGTTATCATTTGCATCACGGTAGCGAATCTCGGTATCAAGACCGTACTCCTTCTCCGTCGCCGCCTTATCCACACTCACCTCATAACTGCCGACAACCGAGTCTCCCGGTGCCATATCGCCTAAATATGCCGAATCATCATTGGAAGAGAACGGATCAACTGCGCTGAGACGTGCTGTTGCACTGTAGACCTTGGTGTTTCCGGTATTCGTATACGTAACCTTTACCAGTCCCTTGTCTCCCGGTGCGAGAGCAGCCTCAACATTCGTTACTTTGAACTCAACCTTTCCATTGACCGGCACTCCCACGATAACCGGGGAAGAGGTCTGATCAACACCGTAATCATCCTGATAGACAATCTGCAGACCGATCGGGTACTCCTTCACTTCTGCATTGCTTGCAACAGAGATCTTGAACGTAACCGACTGGGTCGACCCTGCCGGGAAATCACCGATGAACACACTGTTCTCAACCGGGACAATGACCGAGGTCGTCGATCCGGTGGAAGTAATGAGCCGTCCGTAGGCGTTCTTTGCATTCATACCGCCTGCGTTCATGATCTCAAGAGTCAGGAATCCAGACGTACCTACACTAATATCATCGCCGGAAATCGACAGAACCTCAGGAGCTACCTGGGATTTGACCGACACGCCGAGAGGTACATCCTTCACGCGATCGTTGACCCAGTAGTATCCAAGAGCATCGCCGTAGTTTTCAACAGAGTAGAGTTCATTATAAACAACATGCACCGTCATCGTACGCGGTCCGGGGGTTGCATACTGATCAACAGACACACGGTAGGTCAGAGTAGCACTCTGTCCCGGGCTGATCTGGGAAACAGTCTGCATGCCGGTCTTTACGGTAACTCCGTCCGCATCCTCAAGAGAAACGCGCAACTGGTATGGCGTTGCAACATCGTACTGACGCTGCATCCCAGCCTCGGCAGCAACTACCTGGTACTGGGCATTATTCATGAGTTTAATCGTAAAGTCTGTTTCGGTTCCTGGGACCAGTTCGTTTCCACCGTCTACGGATGTGAAAAATTCAATTCCCGCAGTTGAATAGGAAACCTGGGCCGCAGATACCGGTGCTGCAATGAGCACGAGCATGAGACATGCTGCAATTATCAGGGCTGAATTCCGAAGTTTCAAAGAAAACACCTAAATTGGTTCTTATAACTAATTTATGAGTATATGTGCATAAATACTTGCTTGGAGACCAATCCGGTTTTTTGCAAAGTATTTTTGGTATCCAAAGCTATAGTACTACTATAGTATGGTTGAACTTGTACACGCAAATGCAGTTATTGAGATCCGCCGCATTCTTGAGACTGCAGGCTATGATACGGAAGAGGAGACCGGGGCGTTTAATCTCTCGGCAGTTCGGGGACGAGAGTGCCTCATTGTCCTGTGTTCCGATGATCTCAATCTCCTTCAACGGTTCGATATGACGCCGTACACTATTATGCTCAGCGAGACGAAGGTCCGGTGTGACAAGCTGATTTTTACCGGCAACGCGTATTTCCGTCCGAAAGAGGCGGAGATGTGGTCACGCGACCAGCTTGAGCAGTATATTGCACGATCTGCAATGGCACGTATCTATTCAGAGCATTTTGATCTGGATGAGGTTGCAGCTGCTCCTGCGGCAAGCGCATTCAGCCGTTCGCCGGTTGGTTCGATTCCCGGTGCAAGCGGCGACCAGCTGCTTCCAATTCGTATCACAGACCGCGACGCTGTTCGTATTGCTCATCAGGAGGGGCCGACGGTGCTCCGCATGATCCCGTACTGGTATTATCAGTATGTGAGTTCGGGTGAAGCAAGCTACAAGGGCAAGATGGTGAGTTTTGATGCTGAAGGGTCGGGATGGGTCAATGCCATCAATGGTCTTGAAGCTGACTTCGGCGATGTTGTTCCGATGGCAGGAACCGTTCCGGCTGATGCTGATGTGATGAATCCGGTGAACTCGAAAGCCGATACCGAAGAGAAGGTGCGGTCTGATCTGATGCAGAAGTTAACGAAGCGTGTGCGGATTAAGACCACTGCCGGTGACGCAATTTTTGCTGAGGAGAAGGAGTTTAAGCCGGCACCTGAGGATATTGAGGTTACGGTTGAGAAGGTGTATGTGCCGGTGTGGCAGGTTCGCGGGAAAAAGGATATCATTGAAGTGAATGCCTATACCGGCGAAGAGCTATCTGTTCCGTCGGATGAAGGCTGTGAAGTGTTCTAAATGATCTATATTGTCGGTGGAGGGCCGGCCGGCAGGATGGCGGCTGTGCGGCTTGCCTCTGCCGGCAGGGATGTAACTCTTTTTGAGAAGCGTGCGCTGGGCGGCCAGTGCGTGCATGACGGATGTATGCTGGTGTGCGGGCTGAATGATGTTGCCCGCAGTATTCGCGGCACCGAATTTTTGCAAAAGACGGGCGTCATCGAGGGCGATGTGCGTGTGCGGTATCCTGAGGTGATGCGGAGTCTGGAAAAAATTCAGGAACGGCTATCCCTGATTCTTGAACGCGAGACACTGGATGCCGGAGTGAAGATTGAGTACGGGGTGACTGCCGAGGTTGACGGGCGGTCGGTGATTGCGAACGGCGTTTTGTATGACGATGCTGAAGCGGTGATTGTTGCGTCCGGTGCAGAGATGTATGTGCCTGATGTGCCGGGAGTTTCTCTTCCCGGGACGTATACGGCACGGTCGATCCGGTCGATGCCTGAACTGCCAAAAAGAATGGCGATTGTGGGAGGCAGTATTTCTGCGGCTGAGTTTGCGTATATTTTTTCTGCGTTTGGTGTTGAGGTGTCGGTGTTTGCGCGAAGCTCGTTTCTTTCGATGCTGCCGACGCGAATGCATAAAGCGGCTCAGAGAGATCTCTCATCGGTTCATATTTATGAGAATGCGCCGCTCGAGCGGGTTCTTGGGTCGAATCATGTGGAAGGGGTGGTTGCAGGCGGCGTGACGACTGCGTGTGATGCGGTGCTGTTTGCAACTGGTGTGCAGCCGCACTCTCCGCATGTGCGGGGATTGTTGAAGAATGCGGACGGGTCGATTGCGGTGAATGAGAAAATGGAGACGTCGGTTCCGGGAGTGTATGCGTGCGGGGATGTGGTTGGTGCTCCGTATTTTACGCCGGTGTCGCGCCTTCAGGGATTTGCGGCGGCTGATGCGATTCTCGGGGTTTCGCGAACAGTTGATCTGTCGCGGATTCCGTTTACCGTGGTGCTGGGTCTTGATTATACGGTCTGCCGCGATGCGGACGCGGAGGGAGCATCGTTTGCGTCGCCGAATATTGCAGGCCCCGGCTCAGTGTGGCATGTGTCGGACGGGTCGGTCGGGACGATGGAGCTGAATGTGGATCCTTTGGATGGTAGAATTTTGGGATTTTCAAGCTCCGGACCGGGCACGGGTCTTGTGGGGACGTATTTGGGATATCTGGTGCGCAAAGGTGTTACGGTGCATGAGTTTTCGCCGATGCTTGAGATTCATCCGATCTCTGACGGTCTGTACTCGATGATCCGGTTCGCTGAGGATCATTTGTCTGGTCAAAAACGCGAATAACGCGAATAAAAAATCGCCAATGGCGATTTTTGAGATATTACTAAATGTATTTTTTAGATAAATCTCTTCGTTTGGAAAAAATCAAGATTATTTTTTTTTGAAAAATCGCCATTGGTGATTTTTTATTCGTGCTATTCGCGCTATTCCGCGAAGCTGCGAAGCAGTGAGCACGACGGAACGGCGTGCAAAGCGGTGAGCAGGCCGCAGGCATGCGATTCGCGTTTGATCGATGGCATGCAATTCGCATTTGACCAAAGACATGCGATTCGCGTTTTTTGATCGACATACCTCAACAAACCTCATAGCGACCGCGATGGTTATATGATTCTGTAACAAATATGAGGGATATGTCGTTTCTTGCCCAGACCACTGATATGTCATTCTTACGGCAGTTTGATCCTGAAATAACAGATCTGATCAACAAAGAGTACAAACGTCAGGTCGAAGGCCTGGAACTCATTGCATCCGAAAACGTCGTTGCCCGCGAAGTCATGGAAGCGATGGGAACTATTCTCACCAACAAATACGCGGAAGGGTATCCCGGCAAACGCTACTACGGCGGATGCGAATATCACGACCAGATTGAAAACATTGCCAGAGACCGGCTCTGCCGGCTCTTCGGCGCAGAGCATGCCAACGTTCAGCCGCACTCCGGCAGTCAGGCAAACGAAGCGGTCTACCTCTCGTTTTTAAAACCCGGTGACAAAATTTTGAGCCAGAGCTTAAACAACGGCGGTCACCTCTCGCACGGCGACCCGGCAAACATCTCCGGCAAATACTATACCATCACCCCCTACGGCGTGAACCTTGAATCTGAACTCTTGGACTACGCAGAAATCGAAGCAACCGCACGAAAAGTAAAACCTGACCTCATCGTCTGCGGAGCCTCTGCGTACCCGCGTGAGATCGACTTCAAGGCGTTCGCCGAAATTGCCGAGGATGTGGGCGCACGCTCCATGGCCGACATTGCTCATATCTCCGGTCTCTGCTGCACCGGCCTGCACAACTCACCGGTCGGCGTTACGACGTATGTTACGTCCACGACGCACAAAACCCTTCGCGGTCCCCGCGGCGGAGTGATCATGTGCAACAAAGAGTATGCGAACCCGATTGACAAAGCGGTGTTCCCCGGACTTCAGGGCGGCCCGCTGATGCATGTGATCGCAGCAAAAGCGGTCTGTTTCCGCGAAGCGCTGAGCAATGAGTACAAAGAGTATGCACATCAGGTGGTGAAAAACTGTAAAGTGCTTGCTGCAACCCTGATGGACGAAGGATTCAGACTCGTGACCGGCGGAACCGACAATCACTTATGCCTTCTGGATCTGTCGGAACAGGGAATCTCCGGTCATCAGGCTGAGATTGCGCTCGGCCGCGCCGGTATTACGGTGAACAAAAATACGATTCCTCGTCAACACCTCTCACCGTTTGAGACATCTGGTCTGCGGCTTGGCACGCCGACGATCACAACACGGGGCATGCGTGAGGAGGAGTGCAAGCAGGTGGGCGCATGGATTTCACGGGTGCTGCACAATGTAAATGATGCGGCGGTTCTTGCGGAGACAAAAGAGGAGGTCACGACGTTTTGTCTGCGCTATCCTCTCTACCCTGAGATTCGGGAGTGAGGTTTTCCGGCGGTTCTGATGGTTGTAAATGTTAAGGGGGTGACGATCGGGTCAGGGAGTTCACCAAAGATTATGGGGGTTTTGAACATCAGCCCCGAGTCATTTTTTTCGGACTCGTTTACTCCGTGCGACCGGATTGTTACGCGGGCGCTGGATCTGCTGCAGGAGGGTGCGGACGTAATCGATCTTGGTGCACGGAGCACTGCGCTTTCTGCTCCGCCCTTGAGTGTTTCTGAGGAGCGTGAACGGGTTGTTGCGGCGCTGCGGGAACTTCGCGGCTGCGGAGCTGTTCTGTCGCTTGATACGATGCATCCTGAGGTTCTGGATGCTGCGCTGCGGTATGATATTGCTGCGATCAATGATATTAACGGGCTTGGGAATCCTTTGTATGCAAAAATTGCGGCTGATTCCGGCCTTCCGGTGATTGCGATGGCGGCAGGGAACAGGCCCGGTGATCCGGTTGATTTTTCTGAGACGTTTTCTGCACTGCGGCTGGTGTGCGAGCGGGCGGAGCGGTTTGGGATTTGTGATCTGATTCTTGATCCCGGAGTGGGGAAGTGGGTTGAGGAGCGGTCATTTGATGCGGACTGGGAGCTGTGCCGGAGGTTTTCTTTGTTGCAGGAGTTTGACCGTCCGCTGCTTGCGGCGGTTTCTCGAAAGGCGTTTATCGGAGATACTGTGGGAAAACCTGCGGGAGAGCGGCTGTATGGTACGCTTGGCGTGCTGTTTTTTCTTCTTGAGCAGGGTGCGGATGTTGTCCGGGTGCATGATGTTGCGGCAGTGCGGGATGTTGTTTCGGTGTTTGAGCAACTGATGCGTTCGGTCAAACGCGAATAACGCGAATGAAAAATCGCCAATGGCGATTTTTTTCAATTTTTTTTGTTTCTTTGGATGCTTCTATCTAAAATAAAATACCAAGTCTTTTTTTCCTCTAAAAATCGCCTTTGGCAATTTTTTATTCCGTGAAGTTGCGAAGCAGTGAGCACGACGGAACGGCGTGCAAAGCGGTGAGCAGGCCGAAGGCATGCTATTCGCGCTATTCGCGCCATTCGCGTTTGGCCGGAGGCGTTCTATTCGCGTTATTCGCGTTTCAAGATCACACAACCGCTCAAACACAACCCACATAGGTATTCAGCGCCAATTATTATCACAATGAATCCGGGTTTTTCCGTCTATGGGATATCCACCGGCCTCCTGCAACCGGGGGACGACATTGTCGACCGCGTGCTTACGGCACTATCTGCAACCGACGCACAAACAATCGCCGACAATGATATTCTCCTCTTCGCCGAGTCTCCGCTGTCCACCACCGAAGGACGAAACATCCGGCTCGCCGACGTCGTGCCCGGGTCGCAGGCTGAAACGCTCGGAAAAAAATATTCGCTTGACCCCCGTCTTGCCCAGGTTGTTATCGATGAAAGCGACCGCATCCTTGGCGGCATCCCCGGTTTTTTACTCGCATCGCGGGGCAACCTCGTGCTTCCAAACGCAGGAGTTGATGAGTCCAACGCTCCTGACGGCTGGGTCACCCTCCTTCCCAAAGACGCCGATGCAAGTGCGGCGCGAATTCGAAAAGAAATACGGGAACGAACCGGCAAAGAGACCGCAGTCATCATCATCGACTCCCGCACACATGCCATGCGGCTCGGTGTCTCCGGTGTTGCCATCGGCTGTTCCGGCATTCTTCCAATCACCGACGAACGCGGCAAGGCTGACCTCTTCGGTCACGAGCTTCAGGTCACCCGCCGTGCTATTGCCGACTCGCTCGCCTCCACCGCCGAGCTTCTCATGGGCGAAGCAAATGAGGGCGTGCCGGTCGTGCTGGTCCGGGGTTACCGCTACACATTCTCCGAACATGCGGTGATCGAGTCCATCGCTCCCGAAGAGGATCTTTTCCTTGGCAGCCTTTCGCGGAATGGGTGATTTTCGGCTTTATTCTAAACAAAATTCAGCCCACGGAAAACACGGAACGCATGCCTTCGGCCTGCTTACTGCTTCGCAGGACCACACTGAAATATCACAGAAAAAAAACATCGCAGAGCAGACGTGAACATCACGGAACTCAGATTTGAAACGATATTTCTGTGATGTTCACGTCTGCTCCGTGATGTTTTTTTTCCGTGAGATTTTCTGCGTGTTCGGTTTTTCCGTGGGAGGCTCAAGCAAAACCACATACAAAAAAATAGTCCAAGGGTTTATCCAACCCGCAGGCCGTTCTCTTCTGCAATATCCACAAAGGAATCAGCCAGATACTCTGCCTGTTCCCGTGTGAGACCATACGTATTGAATTTCCACTGCTTCGTAACCCCGGGCATAATACCGGTGATACCACGCTTTGCAAGAGCACTTGAGAGGAA
This sequence comes from Methanorbis furvi, assembly GCF_032714615.1. NCBI lineage: Archaea > Methanobacteriati > Methanobacteriota > Methanomicrobia > Methanomicrobiales > Methanocorpusculaceae > Methanorbis > Methanorbis furvi. The sequence continues at coordinate 1,862 of NZ_JAWDKA010000007.1, read as the reverse complement.
AAATCCGCGTTTCTTATGCGTGCGGGCAACCACATCAAACGATCCAGCCGTGTCCATTCTCGTCAGCGTATGACGGCGCGGGAACTCGGAAGCCACCTTCGTCCCTTCGATTGACTGTAATGCATCGATCACAATCTTATGGTTCGCCAGCTCCTCATCCCAGTGGTTCACCCGCTCCTTCACCGCCGGAAACGACGCAATCAGTCCCACGATCGGCGCACCCATCAGCGAGCAGCCGAGGATGCCCACCTGCTTAATGCCGAATTTTCTGCCGGTCACGTCGCCTGAGATCTTCGTCGTCCGCAGAACAACATCAGCGTACTCATCGGTTGTTGCAAGAACACCCGACGGCGCAGGGGCTGCCATACTCTTGTGGCCGGACCCGACCACAAAGTCAACGCCAAGCTCTCTGCCGTTCACCGGCAGAACGCCTACCGTGTAGACACCATTGTAGAGTACCGGGATATCGTACTGGTGCGCAACCTTTGCAACGCCCTTCACATCATGCATATTTCCATACATGAAGTCCACCGCATCAATGAAGAGCAGCTTGGGCGCGTATCCGAACTCTCTGACCGCTGCCTCGATTCGTTCGGCGGCGGTGTCTGCGGTGATGTGATGATCCGGTGTCTGCGGAATTTCGCGGACGACACCGTTCACCACCTCGACCGAGAGGTATGCGGTGTAGTGGCCCATACCGGTCATCATCACCGGCTCGCCTTTGCCGACGAGCGCTCCGGTTACCTCCTGAAACGCACGGCGTGCGCCCGGCACCACTTGGGATTTGTCCATGCCGAGCCACTGGGCGAGATCGGTGTGAAAGTCTGCGATCGGCGGGTTGGTGACATAGTCTAAACGGAATGGTTTGTGGCAGTGGTCGCAGACCGAGTAGCCGTCGCCCCAGGCAATAACGGCCTTCATTGCTTCAGGGGTAAGCCGTCCTGCCGCCTGAATGGGGTCTAAGTTAATCGATCCCTCTTCAACGGTTCGCGTTTCAATTCCTGCTGCGCATCGGACGGTCATAACAGCTCCTCCTCAAGAATGATGAGCTGTTTTCGAACCTGTTCGATCGCTTTCTTCGTACTTTCTTTCTCCGAATCGTTCAGCTGATGCAGGGGTGCGGTTCTGCGAAGAACGGCACGGATGTCGGTCAGCTGATACAGACCGGTGAACACCGCATCAATAGCTCTTTGTGACATAGTATCAGGTGCATATCCGGTTCATTTGCTATCCCGCATGGATACAGTGCGGCTGGTTTCGATTTTCCCGTGTTTTTCGGGAGTGGTCTGGTGCTTGGAATTTTTTCTGTATCCTGATTTCTCAGGAAAAGCCAAGTGCCTGATTTGAACAGGCGTAAAATTGCTCTGCAGGCAATTGCGTGGCCACTCCGCCAACTTGGCATGTAATTTTTTGTTTGTTTGATTCATTTGGTATCCTGATTTCTCAGGAAAAGCCAAGTGCCTGATTTGAACAGGCGTAAAATTGCTCTGCAGGCAATTGCGTGGCCACTCCGCCAACTTGGCATGTTATTTTTTGTTTGTTTAATTCATTGGTATCCCGATTTCTCAGGAAAAGCCAAGTTCCCGATTTGAACGGGAGTAGAATTGTCTCGCATGCCGCTTTCGCGTCATGCTCGGTCTGAGGCGGCTTCGCCGCCCGACCTCTGCCGGCAATCGTGTCTCCATCTCACCAACTTGGCATGTTATTTTTTGTTTGTTTAATTCATTGGTATCCTGATTTCTCAGGAAAAGCCAAGTTCCCGATTTGAACGGGAGTAGAATTGTCTCGCATGCCGCTTTCGCGTCATGCTCGGTCTGAGGCGGCTTCGCCGCCCGACCTCTGCCGGCAATCGTGTCCCCATC
>NZ_JAWDKA010000006.1 GCF_032714615.1 Methanorbis furvi | reverse complement strand
GTAACTGGGGTGTTGTCGGCGATAAGGCTGGCAAAGCAACGTTTGTTGAGGTCTGTTCCGAGAAGGGTGCAATGCTCTTTGATGCAGCGGTGAAGGCAGGAGCGATCAGCTCATCTGCACCGGACGCAAAGGGACTTGAGATCCGCGGAAAGATCGAGAATGTGATGATTAAGATGGGGAAAAATGCACAGGCGAAACAGTTCGCCGAGGCCGGCCCCGGACTTGGAAACTACATGGAAGCAGCATCCCGCTGCATCAAATGTTACGGTTGTATTGAAAACTGTCCGATCTGTTCCTGCTCTGAGAACTGTTCGACCAAGAAACCTGAACTTGTCCGCCCGGGAATTGTTCCTCCGGACTTTATGTTCCAGATGATTCGCTTTGCCCACATTGCGAACTCCTGTATCAACTGCGGTCAGTGCAGTGAACTCTGTCCGATGGATATCCCGAACTCACTCTACATGCATGCCCAGCAGCTGGAGTATGAGAGAATGTTCGGCTACAAGCCGGGTTACGACATGACACTGCCTGCAATGAGCTGCGACTGCACTGCCAAGAAGACAGAGCCGCACACTACGATCTATCAGAGACGCAGATAATACCAATAATCTTCTTCATCCTATTTTTTTGGATTTTGTTACGTAGTCGCTGAGTCGCCCACGGAAAAACAGAACACACGGAAAAATCACTGAAAAACATCACGGAGCAGACATAAACATCACGGAATTCTAAATAGAGACTTACGCAGTACAATTCTGTGAAGTTGCATACGATCTCAGAAGAGTCATTTTTCAACGTGATGTCGTTTTGAGATTTTTTGAAACACAAACCATTTGAAAAATCACAATGAGACAGACTCTCTGCATCAAAAAATAATTTTATTTCCGTGATGTTCACGTCTGCTCCGTGATGTTTTTCAGTGATTTTTCCGTGTGTTCTGTTTTTCCGTGGGCGACTCAGAAATTACACTGCAAACCCGCGAAAAAAATTTACGATTGTTTCTTCTTCATCACACCGGTCGGCTGACGCTCTGCCGGAGTATCAGTATCAATGTCAACCGTGATTCCAATCAGATACGCATTCATCCGATCAATCGCCTCGCGGTTCTGGGTATCGGCACCTGCCGCACGCTGATAACAGGAGTAGGCAGTGTCGCGGTCGCCGCGGAGATCGTACACCTTCCCAAGCTCGGTCAGGGCACGACTGTCGGAAGGATGATCAGCAACATAACTGCCGAGAATCTTCAGTGCATCATCGTACTTTCCGGCACGACGCTGATCAATACCTGCCTCAACTGCATCCCACTCAGCTTCACGCTTCCGCTTCGGCGCAGGAATAAAAGATGCGGCCTCACGCTTTTTGCGCTCGATCCTCTCCTCAAGTTCCCTGCTCGCACGACGCGGGGCAGCTGCCTCTGCGGCGGTCGCAGCATTCTCCTCACGCTCACGCCGGAGTTTTCTCTCTGGCTCAGGTTTTCCTGAACGTGACCTGCGGTCGGTCTCATGTACGCGTTTTGCAGCAGCAGACGCTGACTTTTTCTCAGCAACCCATGCGGGCGGAGCATCGCTCTTTGGCTTCTTCTCTGATGAGCCTGCATTCGGAGCAGTTTTCTTTCCTGCCATCCAGTCAGACTCCTTCTTCTCAGACGCTCTTCGATCGGCCTTCCGACGTTCTTTGTCACGCTCCTCTTCAGAACACTCAAGCTCAGCAATCAGCTCAAGAGGATCGTCCATCACCCGGACCAGCCGGTCGATCTCAAGCAGCCGCTCCATGCCGATAAACTGTTCTGCCATCACGCGTCCGAGCGGCGACAGCTCAAAGACTCCGCCGCTTTTCTTCACCAGCTTGTGGCGAAGAAGTTCCGGCAGAGGATCCTCGCCGCAACCGACCATCGTCTCGCCAACTTTGATGATGTCTGCTTCTCTGCCGCGGCACACAATTGCATTCGCCGCAAACTCTTCAGAGGTCTCCTCGATCTCATAGACCGGAGCGACCTCCTCCATCTCACCTTTCAGCAGACGAATTGCGACCTCCTCTTCAGTGAGTTTGGTGTCACGCGAGTACGAGCCTCCGGGCTCGGCAAGAATTACCACGCGGCCGAGATCATGGAAGTCAGGACGACCGGCACGTCCCATCATCTGATGAAACTCCTGAACAGTCAGCCAGTTGATACCCATCGCAAGAGCATCGAAGATAACCTGCGATGCAGGAAAGTCAACTCCTGCGGCAAGAGCTGCGGTCGTCACCACACAGGCAAGCTTTCCTTCCTCAAACTGCCGCTCAACCGCACGCCGTTCCTGAGACGTGAGACCAGCATGATAGGGAGCTGAGAGTTTGCCGATCGCATCAGAGATCGTGTGACAGCGGCTGCGTGCATTTGCAAAGACAATCGTCTGCCCGCGGAAACCCTTCGATGAGGTTTTGTCGTACTCCTCAAAGACCAGCTTCTTGATGTAGGGAACTTTTGAGTCACGCTCGGTAAAGATCAAATGCCGCTCCAGCGCAACCGGCCGGTCTGCATAGGAGACCAGGTTTGCGCCAAGTTTTTTTGCGAGAAGATGGGGAGAGCCGATCGTTGCCGAGAGGTAGAGAAACTGTGCCTTGGGTGCAACATACTTCAGTCTTGCAATAAGGCCGTCAAGCCGGTGACCGCGTTCGGGGTCTTCGAGCATCTGCACTTCATCAATCACAATCGTTCCGATGTTGTGCATCGCTGATCCTTTTCTTAAGAGATTGTCCACACCCTCATACGTTCCGACAACAATTCCTCCGCCGGACCCGCGGTTGCCGATTGGTTTTGTCTCCGGCAGATTCACACGCGAGACTCCGGTCATCAGAGAAGTTGAGGCAAGCTTCTCGTACTTCTGCGAAAACCTGTCGTACTTCTGGTTCGCGAGTGCGACGAGCGGCACAAGGAACAGCATGCGTCCGCGCTTCTCCAGATAATTTTTCAGACCTGCCATCTCACCGATGAATGTCTTGCCGCTCGCGGTCGCTGCGACCACCAGAAGATCTTTTCCAAACAAAAGTCCTGACTCAACCGCTCTCTGCTGTGCCGGCATCAGTGTCTCGACACCGCACACATCCACGAACTCGCGGGGCAGCGGGAGATTTTCGATCCGCTCGGTCGGCGTCTGCTCGTGAGCTTCAAGCCGGTCGAACATCGTCTTCTTGATGTCAAGCGACTCGGGCTGGAGAATTGCAAGCACCATGTCAAGATCGCGGTACTCTTCTAAGAGATCCTCGATATGACCTTGCGTCTTTTTCCCAAGCCTCTTGATGTGGGCAAGTTCGCGGCGGAGCTCGCGCTTCGCACAGTCAAGACAGACAAACTCCTGCCCGCATCTGATGCGGGTTGCATCCGACAGAAGTGTGAGCCGGTCATCAAACATGCAGGTCCGGCAGAGTGTCACCCGCTCCCACGGAATCTGCATGCTGTCAAGGAACTCCTGGAACTCAGGCATCGTTTCCGTCAGCTGGACCATGCCGTTTGACCGGAGAACGGTTATCAGTTCCTTGGTCGGCGTCTTCTGTGCATGCGAGGTGCCGGGCCTCCGAACAAAAAACTCGGAGGGCCGAACACCCTTCGAGGTCTGTTCAAGCTCGACGGTTCCCACATGTTTTATTTTTCCGTTTTTGGAATCATCACAAAAATAGGTTTTGTACCCTTTTTTATAGGGCTGGACAACAGTTACCACGTATTAGCTCACCAGTTCATGTATCGTATAGGAGAGACCCGCAGTCTCAAGCCGTTTGAGGAAGTCAGTGAACTCCTCGTCCACAATCAGCATGAGGCAGTGCATGCCATGAAATGCTGCCTCAATGACACCTTCGCGCGCGCCGAAGAACATATCAGGAGTCACGCCCGAATTTTTCAGCGCAAGGTATGCCTCAAGTCCGACCGCGCCGACAATATCTGCATTTTTCACCAGAGAGAGGAGTTTGTCTGAAGGAACCATCTTTGATCCGCCGCGTTCGATGCGCGGAACTTTGGCAATGTCGATTTTTCCTTCGGTATGTTCAATAATGCCCGCAAGACGGGCAACGCCGACGTCCATCCCTGCGTTTGCGTCCGCAGTCACCATGCCCATGGCGGTCTGCGGTTTTTTTCCTGCATACAACCATCCGTTCTTCATGTAGACGCCGACCGAGTCGCCGTTCTTCAGATCGGTGTCTGCGATTGCTGCCCATGTTGCGACCTGATGAATGATGTCGCGGCGGACATGGCGGGCGTAGGACTCAAGGACCTCGGCATTGTTTAAGACCCATTCAACACCTTTGTGCGTTACATAATACCGGCCGCGTCCTTCAGCGCTGATGAACCCATCCTCAACAAGGTCGCGGACGTACTCGGAGATTGCCTGCGGGGTGACGCCGAGCTTTTCTGCGATCTCCTGCTGGCGGATCGAGGGCTGGTGTTCTGCAACCTCCACAAGGACCTGAAAGCGTGTGGTCTCGCGCTTGCTTCTGAGTATGTTGGTTAATGGATCGTCGGGCATTGTTTCCTCCGGCTTCTGGTGCAGAAACCCTACACTTATATTGTCTGTGATTCTATAATGGTTTTTGAGTTAGATACATGCGGGGCGGCAGAGTTATTTTACGCGGGATTGTGCAGGGAGTGGGGTTCCGGCCTTTCATCTACGCGAAGGCGGAAAAGTTTGGTATCCGCGGGAGTGTTATCAATCATGGAAGTGAGGTGGAGATAACAGCGTTCGGAAACCAGTTCGAGGAGTTCTGTTCCGCAGTATCGAAAGGACCAAAAATGTCGGTGATTGATTCAGTCACTATAGAACCCCTGCCCGAAGGCTTCGCCGTACCCGACAAATTTTCAATTCTTCCAAGCGCTGACGGCGCACGAACCGGATTCATTCCTGCAGATATTGCAACCTGTGAGAGCTGTCTTGCAGATATTCTGAATCCGAACAGCCGGTACTACGGATACTGGGGAACGTCCTGCACCGACTGCGGGCCACGGTACAGCATCATCCGTGCGGTGCCGTACGACCGCGAGCGAACATCGATGGATGCGTTCCCTCCCTGCGACGGCTGTCTCGCGGATTACCATGATCCGCACAACCGCAGGCATCATGCCCAGACGGTTGCGTGCAGCGAGTGCGGGCCGAAACTTTTACTGATGACAGGCGCTGGATCCCCTGTGGAAACAGATGATCCGATTGGAAAAACTGCGGAGCTGCTTGATGCAGGATGCATTGTTGCGGTTCGCGGGATGGGAGGGTTTCACATCTGCTGTGTGGAAGAGTCGGCAAATCGGCTGAAGGAGCTCCTCGGCAGACCGCACCAGTCGCTTGCGGTGATGATGAAACCTGAGTCACTCGACAATTATGTGGTGAGCCGGAGCGGCGCAGAGCGTGAGATGCTTGAGGGGCCGGTTCATCCGATCATGATCCTTGACAAACGCGATCCTGCTGCGCACCTTGATCTCTCGGAGCTGCACAATCTTGGAGTCATGCTGCCCTACACCGGTCTGCATCATCTGCTTTTTGAGAAACTGCAGCATCCGCTTCTCGTGATGACGAGTGCGAATGTGCCGGGAACGCCGATGATCACCGAGACCTCGTACATCACGGAACGGATGGGAAATGTTGCAGAGTACATCCTCTCGCATGACCGGGAGATTGTTAACCGATGCGATGACTCAGTGGTCCGTGACGGCTATATCATCAGAATGTCGCGCGGTCTTGCACCACTTCGGACCGCGATGGATCTTGGGAATTCACAGATTCTTGGTGTCGGGCCGGAACTGAATGCGAACGCGACGATCTACAAAGACGGGTTTGTGGTGACCTCGCCGCACATTGGAAACATTCGCAACCCTGCGACCGTTGCCTATCTCAATGAGACGATCGAAAAACTCACGAGCCTTACCCGTGCGAGACCGGAGATCATTGCTCACGACCTGCATCCGCAGTTCTTGAGCACCAGAGTTGCGCATGAGCTTGCCGAAGAGTATAACGCCGTCCTCTGTCCGGTCCAGCATCACCGCGCACACATTGCGTCGGTGACGACCGAGGAGGTTGTGGGGATTGCAATCGATGGTGTCGGGTACGGAGATGATGCAACGATCTGGGGCGGAGAGATTCTGACCGGCTCTCCTGAGAACGGCTATGCAAGGACCGGTCATCTGGAGCCGGTACTGATGCCGGGAGGAGATCTTGCAACGCGGTTCCCGGAACGGATGCTGTATGGTATTCTGCCTGATGATGCAACGCTTGATCTGCTCGCCGGGCGCGGATGGGATGATGTTGCACTTCGCGTGCTTAGCCAGCAGACGGCAAAAAAATTCAACTGTCCGGTAACTACGTCGACCGGTCGCGTGCTTGATGCGGTAGCAGCACTCCTCGGCATCTGTCGCGAGAGGACGTATGACGGCGAGCCATCGATGATGCTTGAAGCATATGCAGCGCGGGGCACGGCTGCGTCGTTGCCGATAAAAATTGTTTCCGGCAACGACGGGGCTGATGTTCTGTTGACTTCAGAGATTCTCAAAGAAGGAAGGGCAATGCTTGTGCGAGGGAGCTCGGTCGAGGATGCCGCAGCGTCCATACAGACCGCTCTTGCAAAAGGTATTGCAGAGATGGCGGTCCGCTCTGTGGAGCGAAGCGGCATCAACGTTGCCGCACTGTCAGGCGGTGTTGCCATCAACCGGTCGATTCGGGAAACAATTCTCGCATTCCTTGCAGATGCGAATGTTCCGTGTAGAATAAATCCGAAGTATCCGTTCGGCGACGGCTGCATCTCCTGCGGCCAGGTTGTTACGGCAGGAGTCCTCTCCAAGGCAGGAAAATTATGAGTTTATCCGCAAAAATGAAAACCCCTGAGTTCTCTGAAGAGAACGGCTCGATATTAATCGATGTACACATTGCCAGCATGGATCAGTTCTATAATTATCTGGATCCGTCACCGGCCGATGAAAAGGATCTTGACGAGGACACGGAGACCTACATCCAGAACGCGGTCGAGGACTTGACTCCTGAAGAGCGGAAGCGGGCGAAGATCGTTCTGTACCTCGGAGCAGACCTGTATCGGAATGAGAGTGTGCGGGAAAATATGGAGCGGGCCGCAACGGCAAACTTTTCCTACCGCCTGAAGCATGAGAAGAGAAAGTACTCGTATGCAATGGAGAAGGGAAAACGCTACCTTGTCAGAGGCCTCATTTTTCTTGTGGTCTGTCTTGTGGTGAGCAGTATCTTCACCCGCATCTTTACGGAAAATGATATCAATCTTGCACTTGCCCAGAGTTTTGTCATCATCGGATGGGTTGCCCTCTGGAAGCCGGTGGAGTTCTATCTCTATGACCGAAGGGATATCCTGGATGAGCTGGAGATCCTTGAGGCGCTCTCGATAATGCCGGTAGAGACACGGAGATGGTATCAGGGTCTGGAGAATGAGACACTGGTTCTGATGTGAACCGTATATGGTTTTTTTGAAACGCGAATAGCGCGAATAAAAAATCGCCAATGGCGATTTTTAAGAAATTGCTAATTATTAGATAGATCAATCTGTTTATAGAGACACAGATAATTTTTTATTCGCGCTATTCCGCGAAGTGGTGAGCATGCCGAAGCGACTCCTGAAAGGAGGAGCTAAACACGACGGGACGGCGTGTGAAAGGCATGCGATTCGCGTTTCTCTAAAAACGAAACCGTACCCTGCCAAACACAACTCAGATAAATATTTTAAAACAGACTCAATTTTTAGGAAAATATGGATATGCCGCAGCAGTATCCTGCCGCGGCATCGAAGTATCTCTTAATAGAAAGATAACTCGAATTATCCGAAGAGTGCGCCAAGGCCTGCCATGGCGTTCTCTTCTTCCTCTTCCTTCTTCTCTTCCGGCTCTGCTGCTGCCTCAGCTGCTGCTGCTGCCGGTGCTGCTGCACCTGCTGCTGCAACTGCAACCGGTGCTGCTGCTGCCTTGGAGATTGCTTCCTCGATGTCAACACCGTCAAGTGCTGCAATGAGTGCCTTCACACGGGAGTCGTCAACTGCGATACCTGCGGCAGAGAGAACTGCCTTAACCGATTCTTCATCCACAGTTTTGTCTGCGGAGTGAACTAACAGAGCTGCGTAAATGTACTCCATTTTAACTTCACCTATTTTGTATGATAATTATGCCTTCAGGGCGTTTGCTTGTCTGTATGCCTTGCTGATGATCATCTCGATGACGCCCTTCTCATAGATCGGGGCCTCCACACCAAGGTTGCGTGCCTCACGGACTGCCTTGGCAATCTGAGCCTCAGTAACAAAGTGACATGAGGTCGGGATTGCTGCATTGACTGCGAGGTTGAATACCTGCTGTGCTGCAAGAGTGATCTTTGCCTTGTATGCCTCGTCGTCGACGGACAGAACATCCGGCAGATAAATATCGCCTTCGTAGCAAACTGCAAGAAGCGAAAGACCAACCGGCATCGGCTTGATGTCAAGCTTTGCCAGGACGTCTGCCTGTTTCTTGTTGATTGCCTGGCCAGCTTTCACGACGGTCTTGGTCTCTTTAATTTTGACCTTTCCGCCATCGATAGCTGCCGGGATACCTGCCTGCTGGAGTTCTCCAACGATCGGTCCGGGCTTGAAGGAAGTTGGTCCTGCGGGAACAACAATGTCCTCAGGAGTGACTTCGCCTGCTTTTGCGGCACGCTTTGTCTTGGTCTGCTCAAGAGACTTGAACAGCTTAAACGGGTTGCCGTTGGCGAAGATAAGTGCAGAGTGCTCACTTACGTGACCGTTCAGGTCAACGAAGTTACCGCCAAGCTCGTTGAACGCATGCTCAACAAGCGTGTTTCTTGCAACTTTCACCACTGCACTGCCGTGCAGGTTTCTGCGGATCTGCTGGAACTGTTTTGCGGGAATACCGTAAATGTCAACCAGACCGACAAGTTCGTACTTGCCGGAGTTGTCCACAATGCCTTCAACTTCTTCACGTTTCCACGCCGGGAGGTGTTGAGTATAAATTGCCATTTTTACATCACCTTCACAGCGGGACCCATCGTAGTCTTGACGTAGACGGAGCGAATGTTTAATTCACCGCTCTCAAGTCTTCCCACTACTCTCTTTAAGACCGCGTCAACGTTCTCGGCGACTGCATCAGCAGTCATTGCCGTGGTACCGATCTTGACAGACATATTGAGTCTGTCTTTGGACCGGATCTTCACGGAGTTCCGAAGACGTTCGACGATCGGAGTAATGTCCTGACCCATCGGAATCGGCTGCGGCATTTTGCCGCGGGGACCGAGTCTCTGACCGAGCCAGCGACCAACAAGTGGCATGACCGCAGTCTCTGCAAGGAAGTAGTCGTACTGACCTGCGAGTTTACGTGCCTCACGCGGGGCACCACCCAGGCGCTCAATCTCCTCAGGACCGATAATGATATCGACACCAGAGTTGCGAGCCTGGGACACAATGTCTCCCTTACCCAAGACAGCGATCTTTTTGACGCCCATTGCCTGTGGCAGAAGAATCGTCTCATCAATACGGTTTTTGGGCTGCGCCATGTCCACGTGTCTGAGATTGATAGTAATATCAATACTCTCCTGGAACTTCCTCTTGGGCGCCTGCTCCATTGCTGCCGTAACAGCGCTGATAATTTGGGTCTTTTCAACCATTTGATGAAGCCTCCATAGTTTTCGACCGATTTTTCACGATCTCCTATGGTTGTTCTCTACAACTGTACATTTTTCGCGGGATTATAACCCGCTACCCGTTTGAAGCATTACACAACTTTATGCAAGCTGTGCGTCATATTCGCCTGCATTGACGGCGGCAATTGCGTCCTTGGCGGACTTGCCTTCGATGGTCACACCAACGGAAACGCAGGTGCCCATGACTTCCTTGACCGCATTTCTGAGGTCGTAGGCAAGCATGTTGTCCATCTTCATCTTTGCAATGCGTATGACAGCTTCAAGCGGCAGATTACCAACTGCCTGAGTATTCGGAGTGCCGGATCCCTTCTCGACGCCCGCTTCCTTCATTACAAGTGCGGTTGTCGGAGGAATACCAACAGTTAACGTGACGTTCTTTTTGTCATCGACTGTTACCGTTACCGGAACAGACATGCCGTTGAACTCAGCAGTCTTTTTGTTGATGTCATCAACGACTGCTTTCACGTTGATCCCAAGGGGACCCAGTGCCGGACCAAGTGGTGGTCCTGCAGTTGCTCTACCGCCAGGTACCAGTACCTCGACAGTTTCTGCCATTGTATCACCGTATGTCAGCGCGAAGCCGAAGCTCCCCTGACATTGGTTGAATAAGGTCGACGTATGAGAACATAAACCTAATGGGTTAACGGGTTTTGAGAGAAGAGGTTGCCCGGTTACTTGACGGGCAATATTTTTTGTGACGAAAAAATCCCATTTCCACGTACCATCCCAGAGCTCACTGCTTCGCGCTTCGAAGATGAGGATACGCTATCCCCGCAAAAATGCACAGAACACCCGCCCACTGAACCCATGACACCGCCTCATGCAGCACAACAACCGACGTAATAATTGCCACCGGCAGCTCGGCAGAACCAAGAATTGTTGCAGTACCAGTCGATATTTTCGGCGCACCGACCGCATAGAAAAGAACCGGCAGACACGCACCAAAAAGTCCCAGTGCCGCACCATACACCCAGATATCAGACACCACAAGCCCACTCGTAAAATATTCGGGCGAAAACACGCACAATAGAACAAACAACGCGCACGTAACAATCCAGAAACTCCGGTTCACCGGATGCATCTGCGGCTCCACGCGCCCACTCAGGAAGATGAAGACTGCATAGCACAGCGCAGACAACAGACCCGCGCACACCCCGACAATCGTGAAAGAAATAGCATTCCCGATGATTCCACTGGCAAGAACAGTCCCTGCGAGCAGAATCAAAACCGCAACAATCGAACTTTTCGACGGCAGCTTCCACTCGATCAGACAGTCCAGAAGAACACCAATCCAGGTGAACTGAAACAGCAGCACAATTGCAACTGACGCAGGCAGCGACTCAAGCGACAGATAATAGAACAGACACACCGAACACGTAACAGCTCCCGTAATCAGAAGAATCGGTATCCTCCGGCTCAACTTCACAGAAGACCGCGCATCGCGGCGCCTCCCAACAATCGCAATAACCGCACAGAGAATGCCCAAGAAAATCCAGCCGCTGAAGTACTGGCTCATCACCACATCAGAAAACGTGTAGCCCTTCTCGTACGCAAGCTTCACAATCGTCGCAAGGATACCATAGCAGCACCCGCCCAGAAGAACCAGCAGCGGATACAGCAAAAGCTTCAGATTCATGAACACAAAACCCGAAAAAAATGGGATGGAAAATTAATCGTTGTTGCGATCGATCACGCGCACGTTGTCCCCGCGCACCGTGATCGGAATCGGCACAATCGACTCGTACAGCTCAACAGTGATCTCTTCTTTGGCATGGTCCACGCGCTTGACCACAGCCTTCTCACCCTTGAACGGCCCAGCAATCAGCTCAACAATCGTACCCTCGCTGATACCGGCAACGACCGGCTTGGGCACAAGGAAGTGTTTGATCTCTTCCATTGAAGTCTCATTCTGCAGCACAACACGTGCATGCGCGATCGTCTCGACCAGCTCCTCAATTCTCGCATGCTCCTCCGGGCTCTCCACAAAGACATAACCCTTAATATCCTCAGGCACCACTACAGCCGTGACAACAACATCAGTCATGTTATTTTCGATTGCCTCGCGGATATTATCTGCAACCGTCCGCTCATGCTTCGATGTCGTCTTAATTATGTAGTAATGGTTGCCAAACTCTGAATCACTCATGATTGTCACGGAAGCAGATAGTGGAAGATCAGGTAAATGATGAAGCCCAGAACACCGATCACTGCAATACCTGCGGCGGCAACTGCCGAAATCTTGAAGAACTCCTCTTTCGTAGGTCTGCGGGCAAGTTTCAAAACACGCAGATACTTGCGGAAGAACTCGGAGATGCTCTGTTTGGAGACCTCCGGCATCTTTACATTACCAACGGCAGATGCTGCTGCCGTCTTCTTATTGTTGGTATTTTTCTCGTCAGCCAATATATTCACCTCAGGAAATCAATCTCAAACTTGGATCTCTGCACCTGACTGGATTGTGGTGCCGTATATGTTTGCTCCTGCTTACCATAAATCTGTGGGGACTGCACACCGGTCACAATCAGCATCGTGCGCATCCTGCCTTCCATTGACGGGTCAACCTGAACTCCCCAGATAATACGTGCTCCCGGATCAATGCGCTGATAGACCTCCTGCACAACACCCTCGGCCTCAAACATTGTCATATCAGGGCCGCCAATAACGTTGATCAGTGCTGCGGTCGCGCCCGTAATGTCCACATCAAGCAGTGGAGAGCGAAGCGCCTTCTTGATCGAGTCAGTCGCCTTGTCCTCGCTGTCGGACTCACCCATACCAATCATCGCAATGCCGCCCTGTTCCATAACCGTGCGGACATCGGCAAAGTCGAGGTTCACAAGACCGGGGAGCGTGATAAGCTCGGTGATTCCCTTCACCGCACGCATCAGAACCTCATCGGCAACCTTGAACGCCTGTGCCAGCGGGAGCCGCGGGACAACTTCAAGAATGCGATCGTTCGGGATCACAATGACGGTGTCGGCAACTTCACGAAGCCGCTCAAGACCAATCTCCGCATTCTCCATACGGGTTGCACTCTCACTCGTGAACGGAAGCGTAACGATTGCAATCGTTAACGCACCGACTTCTTTGGCGATCTTTGCAACAATCGGAGCACTGCCGGTACCGGTTCCGCCGCCAAGGCCGGCGGTCACAAACACCATGTTCGACCCGCTCAGAGACTGGCGGATAACATCCTCGCTCTCAAGAGCAGCTTCTTCGCCGCGCTGCGGCATTGCTCCGGCGCCGAGACCCTTCGTGGTCTGGCGGCCGATAAGAATACGCTTCCCCACGCGTCCGCGAAGCATGGACAGATGCTGGGCATCGGTGTTTAAGGCATAGATATCAGCGCCCTCAACACCCTCCTCAAAGATTCGTGCAACCGTGTTCGAACCTCCGCCGCCGCAGCCGACGACGGTGATCTTGGTTTTCAGAGACTCAAGAATGTCATCAAACTCATCATCGTCATCGGTATGGTTCGCGGCAGTGGGAACATATTTGTACTGGCTGGAAAAATCGATATCCTGTTTTACCGGTGCAGGTTTCGGCTCAACAACCGGCCTTGGAGCCGGAACCGGGGCCTGACGAACCGGCTCAGGCTCAGGAGCAGCATATACCTGCTCCCTCTTCTGAGTCAGTTCAACCTCGTCCTCTGCGTCATATATTGCGGAGACTGCGCTGTTGTCGCGTGCAGTCTCTTCAAACCGCTTACGTGAAAGTGCTTCTTCTACGATTGATCTCATGAGTAATTCTCCAATCCCGGGATGTGGATGGTGGACCGGACCGTGTTTGTTACCATCTCCGGCGTAATCGTCCTGCCGTCCGGAAGTGTTACAGATTCTCCTGCAACCAGTTTTCCAAACAGCGGACCGGACGGGACGCCCTGCATGCGCGCGAGCTGGGCGTCAAACTGCCGGCGGGTTATCGTGATCAGATCACCTTCCACCGTTGTACCCTGTCTACGTGTTATTTGTTGGATTGATAAAGCTATTAATTCACCTGCTATTACACGCCGCCGCTCCGAAGTTGTCAGAACCAGTGGAAGGACTTTTCCGCTCTTTCCGGTTGCATGAAACATGCCGCCGATTCTGTCCAGTTCGACGAACAGTTCCTCTTCGCAGCCGCCGAATGCTTCGCTGAAGAAATCCTCGGGGAAAGTAACGACCGCAGGAGTCCCGGAAGGAATGTCTCCGTGTGGAAAGAGTTTTGCTGAAGGATCAATTTCTTTTGCGAAAGCAACAAATGCGGACCACATTTCCCATGAAAGGGAGCCGAGTTTGTGCATGTCTCCTTCGGTGATCTCGGGGAAACCGAGTCCCGCAAGAATTTTTTCGAGGTGATCGGCTTCAGGCTTGGACATTGCCTTTTTGTCAATATGCGCGGCGATGGCTCCGCTTTTTTGGATCATCTGCAGAATCATCTCCGCGCCGATAGTCCCGACATCACGCGTATGCATCATGTGACCGAATGCCCCCCGCGTTTCAAGGGCAATTGCGGTCTGGCGCACAGCGTAATGCGTGCCGCCAAATCCGATCAGCGGAATGACGGTTTCAGAGGAAGGGTCCGCTGTAAGGACACTCATCGCCGCAGCGCGGACTGCGGAAGTATTGCGCCATTCACTTTCGGTGCTGCCGACCTCGACGAAAAAGTACGGGACATGGATGTTGGTCGGGCCGTGATGAGTGATCTCGTATGAGACGCGAAATCCTTCGGGAGCATACAACTGATGATTGCGCAGCACCGCACGCATCCATGCGGGAGCGGCTGGCCCAAGTTCGCGGGGGTTTCCCCCAAGATCAGCGGTGGTGAAGTTTCCCGCCGGATGTACGGTGAGAACAGGTATCGGGTTGACGCTTGCATGTCGTGCGAGAAATATTGCGAGATCAGCGTCAGGATCGACTATGTTGTCATCCGCGTGAATGATTCTGTCATTCCATTCGTGGAAACTGACCGCATGCTTCGCAAGCAGCGGCCATCCCCCATCTGGTGGATTCCGGATGAGTTCATCCATTGCGGCGCGGATGTTGGATCCGGCAATATCGGTTGAGGAGTGGATGATATTGATCTTCATGCGTGATAGGTAGTTTTGGCAGAGAGAAAAGATGTGTGTTTGGTTTAGGGGTGTGCAGGATTTTTGAAACGCGAATCGCAGGCCGAAGGCATGCGATTCGCGTTTCAGAAATCAAAGATATCCGATGCCGGTGATTGCACTCACGACCCAGAGGATTGCGAAGATGATTGGGATGTGAACAAGATACACGATAAGCGTCACTCTGCCGTTGCCGATACGGGCAAAGAATTTGCCAAGGGGTCCTGCATCAGGAAAACGAAAAGCCCGGACACCGTTCGGGTAGAAGACCGCACCAAGAGCAATACCGATTAAGAGAACACCAAACCAGGGGAACAGCGGGAAGTAGTCCTGCGTGTACTGCATAAAATCAGCCCCGTGAACCCCCAAGGGGTAGAGCCAGCCGGGTTCGGTGAACTGCGGGATTACGAAGATACCGAGAAGCACGATGATGATGCCTGGAATAAAATTCCATTTGCCAAGTTGCAAAAATGGAATGCACAGAAGCATGGAGACACCAAGCATATGCATGAATCCGAACTTGATGAACGCATCAGTGTGAAGGAAGAGGGTTGCGCCTATCCAGCTGAGAATGGTGATCATCATGCCGATGCCGAACAAAAACAGGGCTTTGATCACGATGGAACGATAGTATTCGCTGGTAGTCCTTCCTTTTTTTCTGGCATGCCGGAGAATTAAGGCAACACCTGCGATCAGAACAAAAGATGCTGAAGCAATGTTGATGGTTCCATAGTAGGTGAGGAACTGCGTATCCTCAACGATCATATGGTACATCACCATGCATGCAAGGAAGTGATAGACGATCATTCCCACAAGGGCGACTCCGCGAATCGCATCCACTTCCCAGTATCTTTCACCCATGTTACTCCGTGCTATTGGGTGTTTGTTGATATATATTTTGAGATTGAAAAGGGGTTTATGGTATTGGCTCTAAGCCACCCACGGAAAAACAGAACACACGGAAATTTCACGGAAAAAATCACGGAGTAGACGTGAACATCACGGAATCTCAAAATAATTCATTTAGTATGAAAATCAAATCCCAATTCCATTTTCATACGAGGAGCTTGATATGAAGTCCGGGAAATATTTCCGTGATGTTCACGTCTACTCCGTGATTTTTTCCGTGAAATTTCCGTGTGTTCCGTTTTTCCGTGGGCGGATAAAGAATAAAAGTACAACACCAAAAAAATCTACAGATATCCCCACGGAATGCCGATCACATACGACACGATCATAATCAGATACAGTATCCCAAAGAGGATTGGAATGTGGAGCAGGTAGATCTCCAGCGGGTACTTTCCGACAAACGCCAGAAATTTCCCGAACATTCCCGCATCCGGCATGCGGAATCTCCGGACTCCAAGCGGGTACAGAACTGATCCTATGGCAACTCCCAGAAGCATCACGCCGACCCAAGGAAGAAGCGGGAAGTAGTCACGCGGATAAAACATCCCTTCCGGTAAAATACCAAACGGCAGAAACCACAGAAAACCGGCAGAGGCATACACGGTCTTAAACGACAGGCCGATCCAGATGAGAACGGCAGCCGGAATAAAATTCCATTTGCCAAGCCACAGGAACGGGATGCACAGAATCATCGAGAGGCCCATCATCTGAAGGAAGTTGAAGAGCATGTAGTTGCCGTCGCCGATGACGAAGTGAATGGCAAGTGAACCTACAAGCGCAATTGCAACGCCGATGAAAAAGATCTCCAGACCGCGCTTTAAAATTGCCACATAATACTCACGTTTCGGCATCCCGGTCATCCGGCCGTACCGGAGAACCAGCGCAACGCCGGAGATTATCACAAAAATGCTTGTCCCGAGGTGAATGTACTGGCAGACTTCATAGTACCAGTCCAAGGTGAGACTCATATGGAAAATTACCATCAAAGAGATCAGATGAAAAACGATCATCCCGATCAGGGCAATCCCGCGGATTGCATCGATCTCCCAGTACCGCTCACCCATTGCTTTGGGGTTGGCGCTTTCAGATAATCTCTTTTGTGTTTGCTTCTGAGTCGCCCACGGAAAAGCGGAACACACAGAATACCACTGAAGAAAAAAAACATCACGGAGCAGACGTGAACATCACAGAATCTCAAAAAATCTCTTTTCTATCACAGAAAGATGAAAAAATCACAGAATTTGAAAAATTCATTTCTGTGATGTTCACGTCTGCTCCGTGATGTTTTTTCCGTGCCTATTCCGTGTGCTCAGTGTGTTCCGTGGGCGATTCAGGAATAGTGACCGAAGAAGAAAAAAATTATTCCCCGATCTCAGAATCCTTCTTCGGTTTCTCCGGCTTCACGTACGTAATCTCGTACGTCTCCACTCCACGCTCATCGGGCCGGGCGGACGACGAATAAGCAGGATCAAGAGACAGAGCATCGAACTTGCACAGCTCAGTGCACTGACCGCAGATAACACAGCGGAACAGATCGATCGTCCACAGCTTCGCTGCACGATCAACCGTGACCGCCTGCGACGGACAGCGCTTCATGCAGATACCGCATGACGTACACTTTGACGGATCAAACATCACATGACCGCGGGTGACAGCATAACGTTTTGCAGGCTCTGCGGGAAACGTTGTCGTGACAGGCTTATGCACAAACTGCTTCAGAATCGTTTTCAGCATCTTCATCGCACATTCACCTCTCCATACACCCGATACAGGGATCAATCGTCAGCACAATCTGCGGCACATCCGCAAGCTCAGCACCCGCAAGCATCGCCACAAGGGAGGGAACATTCGTCAGCGTCGGAGTTCGCACACGGAACTGTGTAAGATTCTTCGTGCCGTTACCGCGCAGATAATGAATCACTTCACCGCGCGGCTGCTCGGACCTGCTGAAGAACTCACCGTCAGGGTTGCCCTTGACCGGCACCGACACATCACCCTCCGGCATGCCGGCAATAATCTGGTGAATAATATCAACCGACTGGAACAGTTCCTTACACCGCACCTCGCACCGTGCATAGCCGTCACAGCCTTCGACCGTCACCGGCTTGAAGGAAATATCTCCGTATGCCAGATATCCTGACGTCCGCACATCCTCCACAAGACCTGACGCGCGGGCAACAGGACCAACAGCCCCGAGATTGTAGGCAGCATCAGCCTTCAGAACACCTTTTCCTACCAGACGCTTCTTCAGCGTATAATCTGACAAGAAAACGCGCGTCATCTCCCGCATCTCGGCCTCGATATCATCGAGACGTTTGTCCATCCCTGACAAAAACTCATTTGTCACATCGCGGCGGACACCGCCGACCTTGCACACGCCCTGAATAACTCTGCCGCCGGTAGTCGCCTCAAGCTCGTTCAAGATCGACTCACGAATTTTCCACGCATTATAGAACAGACTCTCAAACCCAAGAGCGTCCGCAAACAAACCGAGCCACAGAAGATGGCTGTGAAGGCGCGAGTACTCGCCCCACATCGTCCGCAGATATGTCGCCCTTGCCGGAACCTCAATGCCCATCAGCCCTTCCACACCCTGACAGAACGTCGAGGAGTGCGTGAAACTACAGATACCGCAGATACGCTCTGCAAGATACACGAAATCAGAATATTCGCGTCGGTCCACCAGACTCTCAAGACCGCGGTGGACATATCCGATCGAAGGAATCGCCTCCACCACATGTTCATCCTCGATCACCAGATCCAGATGAATCGGTTCGGGAAGAACCGGATGTTGCGGGCCGAACGGAACAATCGTCCTCTTGCCGGTCATGATGCATCCTCCTTCGAAACTTTCGTAACCGTTGGGGCAGGAGTTTCTTTCTTCTTGAACGGATACGGAACAGATGTCCGGATGAACGTCCCGCCAAAGTCAAGCGCCATGTTCGTGAACGTAAACCCATAGAGATCATGAATCTCGTTCTCGTACACAAACGCACCGCCAAACGATGCATCAATCGCAGGAATTACTGTGCCTTCAGGAACCGTCATCCGGTAATGCAGAAGATCATTTCCTTTCGCAAACGAGTAGGTGATATCATAATCATTCGCAGCCGCAGTGCAGGTGATCACCACAAGACGGCGTCCGTCAGCCTTCATATCAGCCGCGGTCTTTTCAATTCCCGCAGGTGATGTGGGAATAATTTCCATTGTCGTCATCTCAAACCTCCGTTATCAACTGCCGCACGTTTCTCTTCCAGAACGCCGAGCGCCTTTACCACGCCCTCAATCAGTGCCTCGGGCCGCACCGAACATCCCGGCACATACACATCCACCGGAATGATCGTGTCAACACCGCCCGAAACATTGTAGCAGTCGCGGAACACACCGCCGGACGAGGCGCAGATACCCACCGCCACAACCACTTTTGGTTCAGGAATCTGATCATAGAGATTTTTCAGAACCTCCTTGTTCTGCTCGTTCACACCGCCGGTCACCACAAAAATATCCGCATGTGCCGGGTTGCCGGTGTTGATAATGCCAAACCGCTCCACATCGTATAACGGCGTCAGGGCTGCAAGAATCTCGATATCGCATCCATTGCAGCTGGACGCATTGTAGTGCATAAGCCAGGGGGACTTTCCTGCCGAACTCATACCATCACACCTCCGAGAATACCAAGCACGGCAATATTTGCCGCACCGAGAATCAGCGTTACCGTCCACAAACTCTTCATCGTCATCTTCCAGGTAACCCGCGGGAACAGATTGTCCATCAGAATCTCAAGGAAGTAACAGATGACAACGACGATAATACCGAGAACCGGGTTTGCCGCAAAGAACAGAAGCATCATCGCAAGGAGAATGATCGTCTCATACCAGTGGGCAAGCTCGACCTTTGCAAGTGTCCTGCCCGACAGTGACGACGTCACTCCCTTCACCAGCTCCTGATGCGCATGGTGCGAGGTGGCGATGTCGAACGGAGACTTCCGCAGCTTCAGGGTCAACACAGCAAAGAGCGCAAGGAACACTCCCGGCAGATAGACAATTGCAGATGTCGGGTCTGAGACTATGTCAGAGACAAAGAAACTGCCGGTCACGATGAAAAATCCTGCCGCAAGAAGAATCAGAATCGGTTCTGCAACCATCACACCGATCAGCTCGCGTTCCGCACCAACGGTAGAGTAGGGAGCGTTCGCTGCGTATGCTGCAAGAATCAGGAACGTATGTGAGAGCGCTAACGCAAACACAACGAGCAGGAGGTCACCGCCTGAGAACAGAATTGCTCCTGAGAAAGCGATCAGAATCAGATACCCGCTGGTCAGGATCATCTCAACCGGATTTGCGAACGCACGTTCCTTGTGCCAGAGCTTGCTGATGTCATAGAACGGCTGAAGAACCGGAGGCCCCCGCCTGCTCTGCATGCGTGCCGTAAGCACACGGTCAACTCCGGAGATTAATCCGCCGAGAACCGGTGCAAGAATCAGAAACAGGACTGCACCTGCCGCTGCCATTACAATATTCATATCATCACCCCCAGAAACGCGAGTACAAACATTATGATGATGAGAATCGTTGAAATGATTCGCGAGGGATTCATCAGAACCTCTTCACCAAAGTACTCAGGCATATAGTAGTTCGCAGACTTTGCCTCTTTGTAGACGCCAAGAGAACCGCGGAACCTGCCTGCCTCATCAACGCCTCGCCCGCCAAGATATGGGGCAAGTGTTCTGCCGGCCTTTGAACCTGCATGCGCTGCTGCGATCAGGACCGCAAGGATCACGAACATGATGCCGATCATCAGAAGATTGTCCATGAGTCCTACCGTCACCGTGTCCGTATATCCTGCATAGATGGAGGCCAGGTAGGGATCGATGAACTGACGGATGATAGCGATGAATCCAAGACAGCAGACTACCGTCAGAACGCCAGTAACAACAACCGGAATTTTCTCTGAAACATGCAGAGTTGTCGCAGGCGCTGGCGGGCCGTTCATGCGCATGAACAGTTTGCCGAGCCACTTCGTCCAGAAGAAGATGGTCAGTGCGCTGCCGAACGCAAGCATGATCACAAACGCCCAGCCGAACGGTGCGGAGAGGAACGCGACCACTGCGGTCCACTTGGAGATCAGCATGCCGAACGGTGCGAGGTACATGCCGCAGATGCCGACAACCATCATGGTTGCAAGAAGCGGGAGCCGTACCAGAAGGCCGTCCATGTCCTCGATGTCGCGGCTGTCGATTCTGTGCTCAACTGCTCCGACGCACATGAAGAGAAGCGCCTTTGCAACCGCATGGAAGATGATCAGAAGAACTGCTGCAAGCACTGCCATCGGAGTTCCAATACCCGCACATGCGGTGATGAGACCTAAGTTTGCGATCGTTGAGTAGGCAAGAACTTTCTTTGCATTGCTCTGCGAGATTGCAAGAGCTGATGTCACGACAAAGGTGAACAGGCCGATGAAGGCAAGAGCGGTGCCGACAGCGGTCTGGGAAAATATCGGGGCGAAGACGACCAGCAGATACACGCCTGCTTTGACCATGGTGCTCGAGTGCAGAAGTGCGGAGACCGGAGTCGGGGCAACCATTGCTCCGGTAAGCCAGCTGGAGAACGGCATCTGGGCAGCTTTGGTGAGACCGGCAACCGCAATCAGCGCGGCAGGGATGGTCAGGGCCGCCATGTCAGGATAATGAATGATGTCGGTGATGCTCAGAAGGGCAGAGCCGGTATGATCGATACTGAGGAGAGATATGATCGCGAGCGTGAATGCAATCCCGCCGACAAGGTTCATCCAGACTGCGCGAAACGAGTTGGTGACCGCTTCGGGTGTTTTCGAGTAGCCGATTAAGAGGAACGAGCAGAGTGTTGTTACCTCCCAGAAGCAGAGAATCCACATCAGACTGTTCGAGAGAACGATCCCAAACATTGCTGTCAGGAACACGAACAGCATGGCAAAGAAGTAGGCCTTGCGCTCCGGCACGCTCTCCTGATGGTGGTGATAGTCTTTCATGTAGCCGAGCGCATACA
Organism: Methanorbis furvi; assembly: GCF_032714615.1. Taxonomy (NCBI): domain Archaea; kingdom Methanobacteriati; phylum Methanobacteriota; class Methanomicrobia; order Methanomicrobiales; family Methanocorpusculaceae; genus Methanorbis; species Methanorbis furvi. Next base: position 128,720 of record NZ_JAWDKA010000006.1, on the reverse strand, counting down.
CGCAGATGAGTGTTCCGATGATGCCGATGATGAGCACCATGATTGCGGAAAAGTCGTTGACGACAAAGGTTGTTGAGACATTGACGGATTCTGCATAGAAGAGTTCCATGATACAGATGAGGAGAAGCTGAACTGCGCCGAGAACAAGCGGAAGCATCCTGCGATATTTGAGGGACAGGACGATGATTGCAAGAGCAACAACGAGCTCAACAATAAAGAGCCAGATACCTATCTGTTTTGCATATTCCAGTGCAATTACTACCGGACCCGATAGCGCTGACCATGCGAGGTAGAGCGAGGTTGCGATAATAACTGCCGAAGCAATGCCGACGATACCGGTGCGGAGGTTGTCCCTGTTCAATACCGCAAGAAGGACTGCGGAGAGCAGGGGAACCAGCAGCAGTATGAGGATGGCTACGAGTTCCGGCTGGTACATAATATCACTTGTTGAAAGTTATGTGGATTGATCATTATTAATCATTCTAATTCAGGGCGCTGTATTTTGTTGATGGGAAGCATGGAGATGTTGTCGCAGTTTCGCCCATGAAAAACGCGAAATGCGCAAAATAGGCACGAAAAATATCACGAAGCAGAAGAGAACATCACAGAATTCTAAGACAATTCATTTTCATGATAATTTTGTGAGGGCAGGACTTAACGGGCACTGCCAAAAAAGTGGAAAGATTAGATATCGAGTTTTTCTAAGAGCGGCAGCCGGTACTTGCGGTACTGCTCTTCGGTGATGATGCAGTTGTCATAGAGTGTGCGAAGCGCTTTGAGGCATTCGATCACGGTCTGCTGATCCATCTCGGCCGTTGCAGGTTCTTCGCTGATATCTTCAAAGAGCTCCTGTTCCTTGTCTTCGCATGCATCCTTTGGAAGAATGGGCGCGACGTAGCTTTCCTTCATGGGCACTGCTTCGTTTTTCACGGTCTTGGTCAGATAGTCAACCGGTTTTTTCAGTGTCCACTCTTCGCCGGAGAAGACGGATTTCTTGCGGTCGAGTGAGACTGCTGCTGTTCCAAGGTCGTTCATCGCTGACTGAAGCGTCAGGAGGACACGCTGGGCTTCTTCATTGGTGAGCCAGCCAACCTTCAGCATCACGCCGTCGGTTTCGGTGATCTTCAGCTCGGCAACTTTTTTTCCTTCGTGATAGACTACCGTGTCGATGCGGGCGAATGCAAACAGCGTGTCATCGTACAGGCCGGTGGCATTCTCTTCAAAGTACATCAGCCGCTGGTCGGTCACGATGATGATCTTTCGCTGTTTTCCGCTGTCCTGCAGATTCTGCAGTACGCACAGCGGGTTTTCCCCGGAGTAAAAGGTATTCAGGATATCCTCAGGCATCGAACTGCCTGCTTCATTCTCAGCCATAACTGATTCTATCTTTGTTTTTTCAGTTCTTATGCCTTTCTTGTCTGCCGGGTTTTACCTTCATCTATGAGCGACCCACGGAGCTATTGCATGATCTCAATAGTACGGAGAGAAAATATTTCTCGTCCCGCGTCACTCACTCAACTATGGATAGTAATATTGCAAACGAACTTGGCAGCAGATTTCATCCTGTGGTGTTCCTTCGCACCGACACGAAGCCTGAAAATGCCATGCAACCGCGTGCCGGTATGAAGAGCGGCTGCGTGATGCCGTACTTTGCCCAGGCAGCGGTCAAGGGAAGGACTGCCGTTTTCGATCGTGACACCTTTCTCTGTGCAGGAGCATCGAGCGGGCTCTGTTTTGGCAGGGCATATGATCGCTGGCTGCCGGGCGGCATTGACACCTTCGCCGCATTCTTCTCGCATGGTCTTGCCTCGGCAAAAGATCCGGAGCTTTATGAAAAAGTGATCTCATTCATGCCTGAGAAGCGGCAGGAGATGTTTCGGACCGGAGAGTGCATGCACTACTCACAGGAAATTGCGCGAAAGTTCATCGAAGAACAGATGCCGAATTATGATCTGCCGGAAAAGTATGCGGTCTACAAGCCGCTTGCAGAACTCAAAGATGGCGAAGTTCCGCTGTCCGTTATCTTCACCGTAAATCCTGTGCAGATGTCTGCACTCATGCATCTTGCAGGAGCCTTACCGGACGGCAACGGCATGGCATGCACCTCGCGTGCATCCGCGTGTCAGGCAATCGGATCCGAAGCCGTGCGGCAGGGAGAAAAGGATGTGCCGAACGCAGTTCTCGGCCTCACCGATCTTGCCGGAAGACTCCACTCACGAAACCTCATCCCAAACGAGTATCTCACTTACGCAGTCCCCTGGAAGATGTTTCTTGCAATGGACGCGTCGGCAAAGGAAAACAGTATATTCCAGTCACATGTCTGGAAAGAGCTGAACAAATCAAACTAATTTTTTTGTGCATAGCAGGGTCAATGGATTCCTGAACAATTTTTTTCGAAAGATCATTGATTGCATTTCAACCCACGGAAAAATGGAACACACGAAAATTTCACAAAAAAAAGATTTGACCGTATTGGTCGCTGACCAGAGAAACCCTTGCCGGAAAAATTATGCCACGTCAGGCACGAACTTCGTACCATAGTGGATAATACCGTCAGAGCCCTCGCGGTCAAGGACACGGAACACCGACTTCACCGGCATGCCGATATAGACCTCTTCAGGCTCGCAGACAACATGCGTCGTCATGCGTGCGCCTTCTTCGAGCTCAACAATTGCCAGCACATACGGCTTCATCTCCGAGTACTGATCGCTTGCCGAGTGGACAACGGAAAAAGTCATGACCTTTCCCTTGCCGGAACACTGATACTCAACAATCTTACCGTCACGGCGGCAGTGCGGACAGACCGAGCGCGGCGGGAAAAACACCGCTCCGCAGGTCTCGCACTTCGTGCCGACCATGTTGTATCTCTGGGGGATTGCTCTCCAGAATCGTGCAACTGTCATCGCTTACACCCTCCCGAAAATATGCGACACAACCGTCGCTCCGGTACCGCCCACGTTCTGGGTCATACCGATTTCAGCTCCGTCAACCTGACGCTTGCCGGCCTCGCCGCGAAGCTGCTGAACAGCCTCCCAGACCTGTTTGATACCGGTTGCGCCAACCGGGTGACCGCAGGACTTCAGACCGCCGGACGTATTGACCGGCAGTTTTCCGCCAATCTGTGTCTGGCCTTCCTCAGTGAACTTTCCTGCCGTTCCCTTCTGGACAAAACCAAGATCCTCGATAGCACAAAGCTCAGCAATCGTGAAACAGTCGTGAACCTCAACAAAGTTCACTGCCTTTCTCTCCAGCTTCGCCTGCTTGAATGCAGAGTTACCTGCGGCAACCGTTGCACCCATCGTCGAAAAGTCCGGACGGTCATGCAGGGCAATCGTGTCGCCTGCCTGAGCAGATGCCAGAACCTTAATCGGCGTGTCGGTGAACTCCTTTGCACGATCAAGCGGACAGACGATCACAGCGGCTGCACCGTCAGAAACCGGAGAACAGTCAAACAAACGCAGAGGCGACGCAACAAGCGTTGACTTCAGCACAGTGGACTGAGTAATCTCGGATCTGAACTGTGCATATGGATTTCTTGCGCCGTGATAGTGATTCTTCACTGCAACCTGTGCCAGCTGTTCGCGGGTAAGACCGTACTTGTTCATGTAGTCGCATGCGATCATCGCATACAAACCCGGGAACGTTGCTCCTGCAAAACTCTCCCACTCTCTGTCTGCTGCGCCTGCTAAAACATCAGTCGCGTCTGCAACATCAGTCATCTTCTCAACACCTGCTGCAACAACAATGTCGGACATTCCTGACGCAACTGCTGCCACTGCCTGACGGAACGCAAGACCACCGGACGCACATGCCGCTTCCACACGGGTTGCCGGCACATGCAGGTCGCCGCCGAGTCCTACGTAGTCTGCGACGAGCGCACCAACATGTTCCTGACCGATGAATCTGCCGGCAGACATCGAACCGACAAACATCGCATCGATCTGCTCACCGACAACGTTTGCATCTTCAAGTGCCTTCACACCAGCTTCTGCACACATGTCGCGGAACGAGGTGTCCCAAAGCTCTCCAAATGCCGTGATACCGGCACCAATAACTGCTACTTCTCTCATTTTTCCGCACCTCACACCTTGATCTTTCCTTTGTGGCGTGCATACACTGCATAGTCCAGATACTTTGCCTTGGCAAGCATCGACTCAACCGAAGGTCCTTTGCTGCGATCGATCTTGGAAAGGATTGCATCGGTCACGGTGATGTCGAACGCATCTGATCCTGAACCGCTGCCGTAGCTGGTGACAAAGATCTTCTCGCCCGGTTTTGCAACGTCAAGAATTGCTGCAAGGCCGAGAGGGACAGCACCGCTGTAGGTGTTGCCGAGTCTTGGCACAAGAAGACCGGTCTTGATCTGTTCAGGTGTGAACCCAAGCGATGCTGCAGCCTTCTGCGGGAACTTTGCGTTCGGCTGGTGGAACACCGCATAATCATAGTCTGCGGGTTTGGTCCCCATATCCTCAAGCATCATGTTGGCACAGCCGATCACATGCTTGAAGTATCCAGGTTCGCCGGAGAATCTTCCGCCGTGACGGGGATAGTCCTCTCCTTCGCGGCGCCAGAAGTCAGGCGTGTCGCTGGTAAACGAGCAGGTGTGGTTGATGACTGCGATCGGATCATCGTTGCCGATGATGTAGGAGGCTCCTCCAGCTGCCGCAGTGTACTCAAGGGCATCGCCCGGAGCACCCTGCGCTGTGTCGGCACCAACAGCAACGGCATACTTCATCATGCCGGAGGAGACCAGACCCATTGCAGTCTGAATACCTGCGGTTCCTGCTTTGCAGGCGAACTCGTAGTCTGCCGCGGTCATAACCGGCGTTGCGCCGATAGCTTCACCAACCGTGACGGCAGTCGGCTTGACAGCGTACGGGTGCGACTCAGAGCCGACATAGACCGCTTTGATCTCTTTTGGATCAACCGGTCTGCGGGCAAGAGCACTGCGGGTGGATTCAACCGCAAAGGTTGCGGTGTTTTCATCGTAGTCGGGTACGGCTTTCTCGCGAACGCCAAGACCGCCGGTGATCTCTGCGGCGTTGGCGCCCCAGACGCGTGCGATCTCCTCGACCTTAATCCGGTAACTGGGGACGTATGCCCCATAGGTAATGATTCCTACCATTCTGTATTCCTCAGGCGGGTAATAATTTCCTGCACATCAAGGGATGTGCATAAGACAGTGATGCGATCCTTTTCTGCGAGCATTTTCACCAGCGGGTGCACGTGTTCGGCGTCGATTCCCTGAAGAATGACGTACGGGGGTTTGAACGGAGTTACACGGATTGCAATCATCGGCGATTTGCCGGTTGAAACATCCGTGAAAATTAAGGCACGTTCAGTGCTCCAGCCGTAGATACGGTTGAACTCGTTTGGTGAAAGGTTAAGGATCGCATTCTGACTGTTCACCACAGTGTAGCCGAAGATTTGATGATCTTCAGAGCCGCAGAGAAGGGTGCAGTCGATCAGTTCCGATAACTCCCGAATCGGAATTGATGAGGCGAAATCATGGATATCATAGATTACTTCGTCATCGTAATCTGAGAAGAGCAGTTTGCCGTACTTCTGAATGTACTTGCCGCCGTTCTCTTCATCAATGTCTAAAAGGGTGTCTACAATTTTTCCAACCACTCCCGTACCCGGGCTTTTTCTCCGGCCGCTTTCATAGTCACTAATAACGGACGGAGATATGCCAAGGTGGTCTGCTAACACACCGGGAGCGATCTGAAAACTGGATCTCCATTTTTTCAGCGCTTTCCCGGGCGCGTCTGAGAGAGTTATTTCACCTGCCATTTTTTCGGCAAGCTGTTGACGCAGTCCCGGTTTCATACATGATATTGTATTTCGTTCCTTACATAAAAGGCTGGTCGTCGAATTCGTCAATACACGAATTGTTGTATCAGAACTCATATATAAGAAACCACCCAATAGTGAGTATCATGGATACAGTCGACGCAGAGGATACACTCTGTCTGAAGCGTATTGCAGCAATGGGAGGATGCAAGGGGCCGGTTCGTCTATCGACCCAGAGCCTTGGCGATCAGCTTGGCATCAGCCAGCAGACTGCGTCGCGCAGGTTACGTGCGCTGGAAACTGCGCATTTGATCTCACGGACGACCGAGCCATCAGGTCAGTTTGTGCTGGTGACAAAGTCAGGCGAGGATCTGCTTCGCCGTGAGTTTTCCGAGTACTGTAAAATATTTGACAGGATCGGTGGACATTATGTGCTGACCGGCAGTGTGATCTCAGGTGTCGGCGAAGGCAGATATTATATGTCAATCCCCCATTATCAGGAGAAGTTCAGTGAACTTTGCGGGTTCGCTCCGTACCCGGGAACATTGAATCTGAAGCTGAATCCGCAGAGTGTTCTGGTCCGGAAACGGATTGATACGCTGGAGTGGACGAGTGTTCCGGGTTTTTCGGATGAGCACCGAACGTTTGGCGAGGCGCGATGTATTCCGTGCAGGATTGAGAATGTTCCGTGTGCGATTGTGGTGCCGGGACGAACGCATTATCCTGAGGATATCATTGAGGTGATCTCAGGTGTGCCGCTTCGTGCGACACTTGGTCTTGAGGATGGAAAGGAAGTTGTTGTGGAGATAGGATATGATTGAGCAGGCGTTAGAAGCCCTGAAGCAGGGCAAGGTAATTTTGTTGTACGATTTTGATAACCGTGAGAAGGAGACGGATTTTGCGGTACTTTCCTCGGCAGTGACGCCGGAGACGATCCGGATGTTTCGAAAAGACGGCGGCGGTCTGATCTGTACTGCTATTTCAGGCGAGTCGGCAAAAGCGTTCGGCCTGCCGTTTGCATCGGACGCGCTGCGGTTTACCGGAGATATTGTGGAGAAGGAGGGGGATGTTCCCTATGACCGGCGGAATCATTCGTCGTTTTCTCTGTGGGTAAATCACCGCGATACCTATACCGGCGTGACGGACCGTGATCGTGCGCTGACGGTTACGTCGATCGCACGATACGTCAGGGATTTTGAGGCAGGAGCGCACGGAAAGTTCTCAGATGAGTTTAGAACTCCGGGCCACATGGCACTGCTGCGTGCGGCTGACGGTCTGCTGGATCAGCGCCGCGGACAGACTGAATTGTCGGTCGCTCTTGCTGATATGGCAGGAGTAACGCCTGCGGTAACGATCTGTGAGATGATGGCTGATGACGGATTTGCTCTGGATAAAGAAGGGGCAAAGGCGTACGCGAAAAAGCATGGACTGATCTTCATCGAGGGCCAGGAAGTGCTGGACGAGTGGGAGCGGCGCAGAGCTGCTGCCTGATATTTTTTTTATTTGTTTGTAAATTTTCAAAATAAAATAGGTGTTGCCCATTAATTCCTGCCTCCCACGGAAAAACGGAAAACACTGAAATAAAAACATCACGGAGCAGACGAGAACAACACTGAATCCGAAAACAATTCATTTCCGTGATGTTCACGTCTGCTCCGTGATGTTTTTCTGTGAAATATCCGTGTGGTCTGTGTTTTCCGTGGGCGGAGCAACGAACAATGTCAAACAGTGTTTGCCAATAAAATACAGAAAAAAATATTGTGAAATAATTTTTCAGAAAAAATAAAAAAATCCTCACCCTTCGAAGGTGAAGATCTCCTCAATGGTTGTATTGAAGTACTTTGCCATGCGGAACGCCAGCTCCAGCGACGGATCGTACTTACCTTTTTCAATGGCCAGAATCGTCTGCCGCGTAACGCCAAGAGCCTGAGCGAGCCCCTCCTGCGTGAGGTCGTTCATCGCCCGGTAGACTTTGATCTTATTCTTCATCGTCGTCCCACTCACCGAACTTGTGAGAGTAATAAATTCTGAATGCAGCGTAGATGAATATCATCAGCACAAGCAAAAGGATCTGAATCACACCAAAGATGCCAAGATGTGATATCGCGATCATCTCAGGGGGTCCCGGAAAGAGAGTTACAACCTCCATCTGGGTCGAATTCACAACAGCGAGGGCATCGTTTGCACTCGGATGCAGAGTGATTGCTACCGAGTAAGCGTCAACCGGAGGCTGATAGGCGGCCATATTGTGAGCAAGCTTGCCGGTCGCATTCGCAATCTCAGGGCCCGCACCGGTAGTAGGAGAAATCACATTGTAAGTGATATTCTTAAAACCGAGAGGAACACTGAAAACATAGACAACAGTTGCAAGATTAACGGTAAAAAAGCTGACCCAGAACGCTTTGAGCGTTGCTGAAGCTGTTTTCATGTTAATCATGTTCTGGCGCTCATCCTCATAACAGTCAGTTACCGTCCTTCGCAGGCCAAAGTACAGACATGCTCCGGCAATAAATCCAATTGCAATGATAAACGGATTGGAAAACTGAATGGATGCCCAGAAAAGCAGAACCTCAAGAAGCCCAATGATGCCTATGATAATATAGAAGGTATTTTGTTTCATAATTGTTCAACTCAGATAGAGATTCCGTCGAAGAGAGCGGTCATGTATGCAATCTTTTACATAATACAATTGTATACACGGGTATTATTATTTTTCTCATGACCGGCTTTGCATTTGTTATTCCATGTCGTCGCAAGACAAATACCTGCTTCACTACTCCGTCCACGGAAAATTGGAAAACACCAATCGAAAAGAGGCAGACGAAGGATTCTGCCGCCTCATGGGGTGTGTCGGCAGTGAACCGCTCGTCTATTTTATGTGTGTGGTGTATGGGTGTGTATGACTGATTCTTACCTGAACCTTGGTGTGTGGTCAGATTTCTTGCTGTTGGTGCTTGTATAGAGGAGGAATTTTCATCTATCTATTCCTGGAGAAACAGAGACAACCCGCATGCGGGGAACATGTTTTCCGGCTCATCCTGTTTCTTCAGTGTATAGTATGTTTTACATAATGTGATATATAGTTTCCCATAATGGACATTATCCGAGATACTTATCACTCACGCAGACCAATATAGAAAAAATATATGGTCACAGTCGAAAAACATCTGCCGCAACCGGAATTTTTACCAATGACACCGGCAGAGCTCAAAAACTGCGGCATTGACCGTCCGGATGTAATCCTGATCTCAGGCGACGCCTACGTAGATCACCCCTCCTTCGCCGCCGCACTCCTCGGGCGTGCACTCTGGGACGCAGGATTCACCGTAGGTATCATCACCCAGCCTGAGTGGAGGGATAGAGACTATAAACACTTCACCAAACTCGGCAGACCAAAACTTTTCTTCGCCGTCGTACCCGGAGCGGTTGACCCAATGGTCAACGCATACACCCCTGCTCTCAAGAAAAGATCACAGGACTCCTACTCACCGGGCGGAAAACTGAACAGGCCCGAGCGGACAACAATCGTCTACACCAACGCAATCCACAAGATGTACCCGCAGATGCCGATCGTGATTGGCGGCATCGAAGCAAGTATGCGCAGATTCGCCCATTACGACTACTGGAGCGACAGCGTACGACAGGGAATACTTGCCGACGCACCGGCATCGCTTCTTGTCTACGGCATGGGAGAACTTGCCCTGATCGAGATCGCAAATAAACTGCGCGCGAGAACTCCGGTAAAAGAGATCAGGGATGTCCCGGGAACCTGCTGGACGATGAGTGTTGGCGAGTACCGGAAAAATCCGATGGAGGATGCGGTGATCCTTCCGGCATACCCAAACGTTACCAACCGGGAAATTTACGGCAAATCATTTGCCAGTTTCTATCAGGAGACGAAAAAACCGATTGTCCAGCAGCACCCGAAAACCGTCATCGTTGCAAACACCCCCATGCGGCCGATGACAACAGAAGAGCTGGACCATCTCTATGAACTGCCGTTCACCCGCAAACAGCACCCGATCTACAAAGAGAAAATTCCCGCACTTGAACCGGTTCAGTTTTCCCTTGTCACCCATCGCGGATGCTTCGGCAACTGTTCGTTCTGCGCAATCACGCATCATCAGGGAAGAATAATTACCTCCAGAAGCGAGGAGTCACTGATCCGGGAAGCGAAACGGATGATCAAAATGCCGGAGTTCCGGGGAACCATTCAGGATGTCGGCGGTCCTACGGCGAATATGTATGCGGCCATCTGTCAAAAGTGGGAAGAAGAAGGACCCTGCCGCAACAAACAGTGTACCTCCTGCAAAGAGCGTGAAAGTGGAGCAGAGAGCCATATCTCCCTTCTGCGAAATCTTCGGGAACTGCCGGGCGTAAAACATGTGTTCATCAGTTCCGGAATCCGGTATGATCTCATACCCCCTGACCCCAAAGGCGACAAATATCTTACCGAGATCATGCGGTATCACATCTCAGGTCACATGAAGATTGCACCCGAACACATCGCCTCCAAGGTTACGGAGCTGATGCACAAACCAACCAAGTTCAAGTTCGATGTCTTCATCAATCACTTTGAACAGGTCCGGGACAAACTGGAGAAAAAAACCGGTAAACGCATGTATCTTCTGCCGTATATGATGTCATCGCATCCCGGATGTACCATCAATGATATGATTGAACTTGCCCTGTATCTCCGCGAAAAAAATCTCTATACCGAACAGGTGCAGGATTTTACGCCGGTTCCAATGACTCTTTCAACGGCGATGTACTACAGCGGTCTGAATCCTCTGACAGGATGTAAAGTTCATGTGCCGGTCGGCAATGAAAAGCTGATACAGCGTGCTATACTGCACTGGAAAGATCCATCCAAGTACGATTATGTTGTTTCCGGCCTTGCCAGAGCAGGAAGGAAGGACCTGATCGGTGATCTTGTTCCCAAGTCTGAGGTAAAGAGAAGGCTGAAAAAATAATTTTGGAATGCCGCAAAAAATTTAGTTTCTTTTTTCTAAAAAAGAAACTAAATTTTTTTATGGCATCACACTGCGGTGATTGAAAAATATTCATCACAGCGGTACGTCCCATTTATTTTTTTAATCCGTCGTCTCACACACATCATCCGGTATTTTTCTGGGTTTAAACAGCCATCCCCGATACACGAGCGGCACAACAATAGTTGTCACCAGTGACATTAGCACGATAGCAATGAACACCTCGTTGCCCTGCTGAAGCAGAAGCTCCCTCTGGACAAGATCAGTTGCAGCTGCTGCCATCTCCTGGAAATGCGTCAGCGCAATCAGACCAACAATCATCGCAACCTCGCCGCGCGGCACCATCCCAAAACCAATAATCAGCGAGTCGCGGGTGTTCATGCCAAGGAACTTGGCAGGTAAACCGCAGCCGACAACTTTGGTGATGATGGCAATAACAATCAGCACGATGATGAACCAGATCATCTCGGGCTTCTCGAACAGATACTGCAGATCCACAATGATACCCAGCGATACAAAGAAGATTGCCGCAAAGATGATGTAGAGATACTCGGCACCCAGCTTGATGTCAAGACTGTGCTTCAGACTCACCCGATTCACGCACACACCCGCAAGGAACGCACCGACAATGGCAGACACACCGACAAACTCCGCTGCCATCGCATAGAGGAACGCGATCATCATCGCAAAGATGAACACAAACTCAGGGAACTGTCTCGCAAGTTTGGTCCGGTCCATCCGGGAGATCAGCGGTGGAATGACTTTGATGCCGACAAGGGCAGCAATCACCACAAACCCGATGGACTTGATCACCGTAAACACCACGGCCACCGGCACCAGTTCGCCGGTAGCGCCGAGATCCTTACAGATGGACAACACGATCAGACTCAGCACATCGTCGATGACCGCAGCGCCAATGATCGCTTTTGCGACCGGCTGGTGCAGTTTGCCCATCTCCCGCAAAACATTCGCAGTGATCGCAATACTTGTCGCGGTAAGGGCTGTTCCGATAAATATCGCAGTATAGAAGTCCATGCCGAAGAACATGGATGTCGCATAGCCTCCTATCCAGGGGACAATAACCCCCACAAGGGCTATCACCCCGTACCGCCAGTTGGTGATATCACTAAGCTCGAACTCAAAACCAACAACAAACAAAAGAATAATCGCACCAAGTCCTGCAAGACTTTGGACAAAGTCGGTGTAGGTAATCAGGCCCAGAACGCTCGGGCCGACAATCAGACCAACGATGATCTCACCAATAACTGCGGACTGATGAATGCGTGTTGCCAGGAGATACCCGCCAAGTGCCACGAAGAGCAGAAGACTCATCTGGAACTCGACCGTTGAAGTGATATCCTCCATAGTTATACACTTTCACGTGGGGGCTGAGACGTAAAAAGAATATCGTTTGACCGATATTACTCTTCGCGAACAGAAAATAGCGCGGTGTCGTCCATCGCCTGCATTATTAGAAAAAGTTCGTGCTTAATCTCGTTCATGCGCTGCATGTCAGCAGGGCCGGCAGTTCCTGCCTCGACCTTCTTTTTGAGATCAGTCAGTTCATCGGTGGTGAGATGAGTCCCGGGGACCTCGTCGATGAACAGTTTTTTTCCGTCGGGCCTCGTGATCACAAAGCTCACGGTGCCGGTATTTTCCACGATGATGCGTTCAGGATGATGTTTGGTGTCAAACGTGACCTTCAGTGCGTCAAGCGGACAGCGGGTGGTGTGAGAGACAATTCTGACGTCGTCATACTCCCCTGCCCATTTTGCCACGACCACGGCGATTTTGTAGCCAAGGGCAATACCGGGACAGGTGTGACCGTGAGCTTGTGCCACGGCTTCAAATGCTGGAATCTGTACCATGATGCTGTGGAAAAAAATGGAATGTATCTGTTCAGAGATATTTGTGTGAACGGAGCCAGTCTACCTGCGGGGTAGTGTACCGGTAGACGATATCACATTTGTCGTCCTGGAAGTCCCAGGGAGTGACGACCAGAATGTCGCCCTCGCGGATCCAGACACGTTTCTTGATGGTTCCCTTGATTCTTCCGAGACGCGTTACACCGTCAGAGCAGCGAACACGGATGTGATTGGATCCAAGCATCAGTTCAGCCTGAGCGAACTGTTCCTTTGAACGTTTGTTCGGAAGCCTTACACGGATGATGCTGCCGTCTTCTGCGACGGACTGATTTTTATTTTCAATATAGCCCAGAATATCTACCCCTGTTTGTGGTATATATTAGCCCTGTGATATGATAAACATGCCTGATAGGGTTACTTTGTCCGGAATGTTTGAAAAGTGGCTTGGTTTTGGGGTGTAGATGAAACGCGAAGAACGCGAATAGCACGAATAGCGCGAATGAAAAAATCTCCAATGGCGATTTTTAGGAGTCTATGTACTCTCACAAAAAGATTTAGTCGATTTTTTCTGAATAGGACTTACTCGGTATGAAATAGCATAAGAAAAAGGGATTCTCTGTCCTTGGTTTTATTTGGGGCAACCACGGAACACACGGAATTACACGGAAAAAACATTGACAATTTTTTTTTGAAAAATCGCCATTGGTGATTTTTTTCATTCGCGCTATTCGCGTTCTTCGCGTTTCATCCCAAAGCGAAAACCGCAGCGAAGTATTAATGTATATACACGATATATACAGTATGACGCAGGAGGTACTCGTGAACATCATCATCAGCAATGCAAGTGATAAACCCATTTACGAGCAGATCACCTCGCAGATCAAACGCATGATCATCAGCGGAGAACTGCCTGAAGGGTCAGCTCTTCCCAGCATGCGTCTTCTTGCAAAGGAACTGCGCATCAGTGTCATCACCACCAAACGTGCCTACACTGATCTGGAACGCGACGGATTCATCGAAACAGTCACCGGCAAAGGAAGTTTTGTCGCAGGCTCGAATCTTGAAATCATCAAAGAGGAGCAGATGCGACTCTGCGAAGAACATCTGCAGAAAGCAGTCGACACCGCTCTTCAAAGCGGTATCACCTACGAAGAGCTCACAGAAATGCTCGAGCTGCTTTACAATGGAGAGTAACACATGGAGTATGCAATACAGGTAACAGGTCTCACCAAGGCCTATCAGGACTTTACTCTGGACAAGGTATCCTTTGTTGTGCCGAAAGGCAGCATCATGGGATTCATCGGAGAAAACGGAGCAGGAAAATCAACAACAATCAAAGCAATCCTCAACCTCATCCACCGCGATGCGGGAACCATTGAGATTCTCGGGATGGACCTTGACAGTCAGGAGAAACAGATAAAGGAGAAAATTGGCGTGGTATTTGATGAATGCTGCTTCCACGACAATCTCACTCCAGCTGACATCTCCAAAATACTTGGAAACATCTATCAGAATTGGGACGACCAACTATATCAAACGTATCTCAAAAAGTTCGGACTGCCGGAAAACAAAAAGATCAAGGACTTTTCCCGCGGCATGAAGATGAAGCTCAGCATTGCAGCAGCCTTGGCGCACAAACCTGAACTATTGATCCTTGACGAGGCAACAAGCGGTCTCGATCCGGTCGTCCGCGAAGAAATTCTCGACATATTTCTCGAATTTATTCAGAACGAAAACCATGCAGTGCTGATCTCATCACACATCACGAGCGACCTTGACAAGATTGCCGACTATCTCACGTTTATTCATCACGGCAAAATCGTCTTCTCGGCAGGCCGTGATGAACTGATGGATGACATGGGTATTGTGAAGTGCAGCAGTGACGACCTTGCAAGAATCAGCAAAGAGATGATCATCAGATACCGCAAAAACCAGTTCGGCTGCGAAATACTGATCAAAAACAGAGAGAGTTTTGTCGCAGCACATCCTGAAATGATTCTTGATCCGGTAACGACCGAGTCGATCATGCTGTTTTACTCGCGAGGTGAGGAGATTTGAACGGACTGCTCTACAAAGACCTGACGAACCTCAACTCCACGCTGAAGTATCTAGCACTGATGACACTGGTATTTTCCATCATATTCATTCCCATGGGAAACGAGCTGCCGGTGTTCATCATTCTCGCGATGTCCGGAGCTATGCTGCCGGTTACAGCGATCAACTACGATACGACCGCACGATGGGACAAGTACGCAATAACCCTGCCGCTCACGAGAAAGGAGATTGTAAAAAGCAAGTATCTCCTGATGCTGATGGCAACTGTTGGAGCAGGAGTAATTTGTCTCGCAATTTCCCTGATAATGACCATCCTGATGCCAGGCAAAGGTATCTTCCTTTCAGTAATTGATCCAATCCCGCTGATCGCTTTGTTTGTGGTCTGCGGGCTCTTGCTTGGCAGTACTGTACTGCCGCTGGTGTTCAAGCTCGGTGCGGAAAAGATGCAGTACATCATTCTGATTATTGCTCTGGTGCCGATTATGCTGGCTGTCGGACTGTCGGCTGCGGTGCACTCGATAGGCATTGAGATCAATATGCCGCCTCCCATGGTGCTGATTGTCGCGGCAGCTGTGATAACTGCTGCTGCGGTCTGGGCATCGTACCGGATTTCGGCAGGAATTTACACGAAGAAAGAGTTCTGAGGCGAAAATGATGAACGGGCTGATCCTGAAGGACTGGTTGTATCTGCGAAAGGCATTCCTTATTCTGGGAGGGGCATCGGTTATCATTGCAGGATTTCTGGTGCCGCTTGGGATCGGATGTGTTTCGTATCTGATTATGGCATTTTTTGCGATTTTGATGCCGCTTAATGCTATGACTATGGATACGACCAGCCGTTTTGACCGGTATGCTCTTGCTCTGCCGCGGACGCGACGGGAGATTGTGGCTGCCAGGTATCAGTTCGGTCTTCTCTGTTTCGGGGCTGTCGCCACACTTTGTTTTGCGTCCGCCCTCCTTGCCGAAATTTTTCTGCCGGCAGGTCATGCAGACCTGCTGGGGATTTCTCCGCTTGTGTGGTGGATAGGAATTATGGGGGGAGCGCTGCTGGTGTTTGATGTGACGCTTGCGGTGTTTTACCGGTACCGGATGAACATCGGTGTTTTTGCGATTATTGCTGTTGCGATACTGCCGAATCTTGCAGTGTATGCACCATATATGATGATCCAGCCGATGGTTGGCTGGATTGCTGCTGCGCTCGCAGTTGCCGGTCTTGTCGGGCTGCCGGTGTCATGGCGGGTTTCGCTGGCTGCGTATGAGCGGTGGGATGTGAACTGAGATGATGCGGGGATTGTTTGTGAAGGATTTTCTGATGATGCGAAAAGCGCTGCTTGCTGTGGCGGTGATTGTGGCTGCGGTAATTCTGCTGATGTTTTTCAGCGCAATTGGTTTGTGGATTACGGTATACGGGATACTGATCTTTTTCGGCGCTGCGTTTCCGCTTATTGCAATTAATGAGGATTCAAAGACGAGGTGGAGATTGTATGCGGCAGCTCTGCCAATGACACGAGAGGAGATTGTGCGTGCACGGTTTTTGGAGATGGTTGTGCTGACTGCTGCTGCGGCAGTTTTTGCAACAGCTCTTGCCATGGCCATGATGGTTTTTGGTTTTGAGATTTGGGGAGATATTTTCACGAGTCCGTTTGCCGGGATTTTGATTTTTTCGGGAGCTGCTCTGATCTGTTGTTCGGCCGCTCTTGCCGGAATTTATTATTTTGGGGAGAGGTCAGCTACGTGGATATTTTTGGTGATGCTTGTTCTTCTGACTAACGGGCCGCTGTTCTCTCTGATGTTTTATGTTCTGGCGCTGCATGGAAATCTGTCGGAATTTCTTGGAATGCTGGAATCGTTTTGCTGGGTGCCGATTTTGGTTTCTGTGCCGGTAATTTTTGCATTTTATCTGATATCGGTGAGAAAATACGTGGAGGTTGATCTGTGAATGTGCTACGACCAAAGCGTGTATATTGCATGAGGGATGATTATAACGTATGACAACAAGTGCAGCTAAGAAGGCAGAGATTGTGGCATATCTTGAGCAGGTTGCTGCGATTTTGAAAGAGGGTGATAATGATGTTCTTGAGGTGCGGATTGCGAAGCTTTCCGATGGTATTCACAACTCAAAGGAACTGAATCATCATGAGAAGCAGACTGCCGCAGGCATTCTCACTGTTCGTGACTGGAGTGCTTTGAAGAAGTTTCTGGAAAACATGTAATTTTCTTTTTTTGAAAAAAATAGGAGTTTCACATTGTGTGTACTCTCACAAAAAGATTTAGTCGATTTTTTTCTGAAAAATGTAAGCGGGTTAGTGGTGAGTGGGCATGATGAGAAAAAGAAACCGCATTTGCGTGGATTTGCGGTTTTCTTTTCACACGAGGCCGCACTCACCATTGACTCACTTACTTTTTTCAAAAAAAAAATAGATTTAGATTTTTCTTCTGAGGAAGATTCCCGCCGCAAGCAGACCAACCAGCATACCAACAACAGGTGCAGGAGCCTGGGTCATAGTCGGCGAAATGCCGGCAGGCGAAGTTGTCGCCGCGGATGAAACAGCCGCGGTCGCAGAGGTGGTCTGCTGCTGCATTGCTGCGGCAACTGGCTGCATGGCCGAGTCACTCTTCGGGGAACTTGCTGTGACAGTGCTGCCTGAGATCCACTTCGCATACAACGTCATGTCGCCCGGAAGAGCGTCCTCCTTAAAGATCCAGAGAATGTTCAGCGCTTCATCCTTGTACCAGCCGCCAAAGACGTAACCGTCCTTCGTTGGCGTGCCCGGTTCCGGCACACGGTCACCATAGGAGAGACCGGTTGCCGGCTGTACGAAGCTGCCGCCATTTGTGTCGAAGAGGACACGGAAGGCGTTCTCCATGTTGCCGTCAGAGGAACTGTAAACTGGTGGATTGACTGGTATGCCACTGCCGCCCTGATTGGATATTTTATTACCGGTAAACACTCCGTATCCGGAGAAATTATGTCCGATTACTGTGACTACCCATACATCTCCTTCTTTTACTGCGCTGGAGGGTGTAAGTACTTCCTTCAATACGCCATTTTCACCAAAGTGTGCAATGAGGAATGTGGGACTCTCACCAAGTACTGATGCGGGAATTTTGAAGGTAAGGGTCATGCCGCCACTGGGAATTGCAGCGTTGAAAGCCGCCATATTGCTTGAAGAAGCCTCAACGAGTGCATAGAGTACAATGTTGGTATACTGACCTTTGAGCGAGTTGTCCACATTGGTTATCGTGCTTTCTGGTGGTGAGATGAGTGTTGGAAGTATCTGAGTAATTTTTGCCGGATCGTTAGATGTCAGAGGAACATCTACAGTTACGGTCTTGCCAGTATCCAGCTCTAAATCCTTATAGACCACTTCCATCGACGCAACGGGACCGGATATACCACTCGAAATATCACCGGTTTGAGTTCCGTCGAAGGTGATATTCAACGTTACTCCCTGACCGGCAGACAGGCTCGCTGTGTTGGTTGTAGAATCATAGGTTCCCTCATTCTCGGATAATTTTACAGTGGCTTGACCGTCGCCGGTTGTTGTTACAGTGTCCTTGGCGATACTTGGGGCGACACCTTTGACTACAGCATAGTAGCCCTTCCCATTCATCTGGATTGTGGATGTAGCGTAGCCAGGGGCACAGAACTCAGTCACGTCCTGTAAGTAGAATCCGCCCATGAGGATTCTTACATTACTTGTCTTGTCAGGTGTATTGGATGCACCAGTTACATTGTAGACTGCTTTTTTAGACCCACCATATGTGAACGTTCCGCCAGTGACGCGTACTGTCGTATTTTTACCGTCACCCCCTTTAGGACTATCATCACCGAAGGTGATCATACCCCAAATCGGATCGGCCTCAAAGGTTCCGCCGGAAATATCAGCGAAAAGTCCGGTACCATTTTTATAGTGCTCAAAGACAACAATTCCCTGCTGCGGAACTGCTGTATCGCTGGTATTATCAAGCTTGAAGGTTCCGCCGGTGATATTCAGATAACTTAAACTATCCACTGTACTGCTCGGCTCCTGAATACAGACAACCCGTTTTGCTCCGATGAGTTCTCCTCCAGTTATCGTGATATTGGACCATACAGCAGGTGAGTTTGCAAACGCACGGATGGTAACATATTTTTCAGATCTGAGAGTCCCGCCATTCACTGTGAGATTCACGTTAGAACTTCCAGATAGGCTGTCGATGGCATAGGACATATCTGTCCCTCCCTTATGCACAATGTTTCCTCCCGCAATGGTGAGTGTTCCTCCATTCGAGATAACAGCGGACGCAGAGTTCCAAGCCGCATTGTTTATCGCCATCACCTCCAGTTTTCCGGGTTTGCCGGAACTACTGTCAGTAATTATCAGTGTTCCCAAATTCTGAAGCAGTGCGGTGTTGTCCTTAGATCCATTGGCTCCGCTGTGCATATCCGAAATAGTAGACATAGTGTGTCCGTTCAGATCGAGTGTGACCACATTTTGGATCACCGACATCTCAGTAAGCGTAACATCACTCATCAGCTTATACGTGCCGTCTTTGCTGATCGTAAGCGTGTATCCGCTTGTGTCGTCACCAGTCCACGTTACACCAGACAGATTAACACCCGGAACCAGCGGCATGGTTGTGCCGTCGGCAGGGGCGAGATAACGATGTGTTTTGTCTGCGGATAATATGATTGGAACCCCACCACCCGAGTGGATATTCGTATTTGTTGATATCTGAGGTATCGATGTTAATTCCGCAAAATAGTCCGCGAATCTCACGAGGCTGATATCAACAATGTAACCTGACGTGTTCTTAATCTGATTTCCAGTGATGGAAGGGATCATATTATCGTACATCGTGACAGGTATGAAGACTTTTGGCTCTGTCTTAGTAATATTCATCGGATAAATATGGACGGCTGTTGGCAGATTAGCTCCGAAGATATTGTTGGTGATATTTCTGTACGAGTACACAGCACCCGTGCTCTCATTGTCAGTCACCACAATTCTGATACCAGCGAAACTACCTGAATCAAGGGAAAAGTTATTGTTAGTGATGATATAATTTCCGACAATCTGATTGAGACCATAGGTGAAATTACCGATAATGGTATTATTGGTAAAAGTGAGCAAACCAGTACGTTGAACTTTGTAGTTACCAGCATAAACGGTCCACGCCGTCTTGGTTGTCTCGGAGCGGAAAATGTTGTTTCGAATGATGTGGGTTCCACCAGCATTCAAAGAGGCTGCATCGAAAATGTATTTGCTCTCACCAATATTTCCTTTCAGGTCAACCGTACAATTTTCCATAACAAAATCGTTTGCATACGCCGCAATAACTGCTCCATACAGTGATTTATCACTCACAACAATACTGAAATTTTTGAGAGTCACATCGGTCGCACCAGAAGCTATGTCCAGCCCACGAGCCATCGAATTAGCCTCAGTCTCATTATGGCAATAAAGCACCGAAGGATAGAAATCGTCCGCACCAATAGCTCCTTCACCAGTGATTATCAGATCTTTGCGTTTTATCTCTATCTGCTCAGCCACCAAATTAGAGTCGATAGTTTGGACGCCACCGGAATAATGATCCCCAGCTTTGAGAACAATCTTCGTGATTTCGGAGGTCGCCGCATTGGCAGCCTTCACAGCATCATTCAGCGTAGTATAATTGTTCCCAGGATCAGTCACCAAAGAATTTTCCACATACGCAACACCATCAATTGGTTCCGCCGCACTCACAGCTCCCGCCATAAGCACACAGCTGCAAATCAATACCAAAATCGTCAGCCCGACCCTACGCCTGAACTTCGTTCCAGCCGTAGAACTATCCGTATCTAAACTCGTAAGTCGCATAATATCAGCACACATCGGAAAAGCAGATCAGCCAGAAATAACTATCCCACGCCCCCGAGAGATAACCATAACATTAGCACTCCCACCTATATCAACATATCCGAACAGAACAAAAAATAATGAAAAAATAAAAAATATACAAAAAACATAAAGGAAATACCTAGGGAATACCGCACAAAATAAAACCCGAACTGCTCAGAACACCCGCAGCCACAAAACAACCCTAACCAAATCCCGCAAACCAAAAACAAACAAAAAATCGGAAAATCTGAAGCCGTAATTATACCATCAAAATACATCAAAAAAACTCTTTGAAAAAAAAATAATTTATTTTCTTACTCGCATGCCGCTCCTGCATCATGCCCGGTTTCCCCGGTAAACAGGGTCACACTCGCATGAAGGTCGAACGCAGCGGATGATGAGAGTACTCACTCTCTTCTTCTGAGGAAGATTCCCGCCGCAAGCAGACCGACCAGCATACCAAGTACCGGAGCGGGTGCCTGAGTCATCCGCCCCGCTTCGATTCTAATGTGGGCAGCTCCCGCCCGAAACGGGCGGAGCAGCCCACAGAATCAAACCGGCTCGGATTCACTCGCCTGCGGCTCGAACGCAGCGGATGATGAGAGTACTCACTCTCTCCTTCTGAGGAAGATTCCCGCCGCAAGCAGACCGACCAGCATACCAAGTACCGGAGCGGGTGCCTGTGTCATAGTCGGCGAAATGCCGGCAGGTGTTGTCGGAGACGACGCTGTGCTCTGCGTTGAAGAGGTGGTCTGCTGCTGCATTGCTGCGGCGACCGGCTGTGTGGCTGAGTCACTCTTCGGGGAAGTGGCTGTGACAGTGCTGCCCGAGATCCATTTCGCATACAACGTCATGTCGCCCGGAAGAGCATCTTCTTTGAAGATCCAGAGAATGTTCATCGCCTCATCCTTGTACCAGCCGCCAAAGACATAACCGTCCTTCGTTGGCGTGCCCGGTTCCGGCACACGGTCACCATAGGAGAGGCCGGTTGCCGGCTGTACGAAGCTGCCGCCATTTGTGTCGAAGAGGACGCGGAAGGCGTCCTCCATGTTGCCGTCAGAGGAGCTGGATGAGGGAACAGGCTGGGGTCCCGGGTTCGGACCTGGACTTGCAGTAGATCCGGCCATAACATAGTTCGAGAAGGATTTTCCTTTCAACGTGACACGGAAGTAGTTTCCGTCATCGGTTGGACTGATATCGCCAAGAGGAACTTCCTCAACCAAATCTCCTTTGATGTGATATCCTTTGATCTTCGGACTCTTACTGCCGCCCATCTGATCAATCCAGGATTTTGGAACGATGAAGGTTACTTCAATGGTATATCCGGACTTGCTGAGATTGTAATTGATCTGGTCCAGATCGCCTTCAGCAGTGATCATGGCAGCGGCAGCGTATCCTGCAGGAATTTTTCCTGCGACTGTGGTGTTAAAGGCAGGGTTAATTGTTGGCAGTATGGTGGTTACATTCTCCAGACTCAGGTTCAGCTGATACTTCACACTGGTCGGCATTTTGTCTCCAGATGCCGGAGGAACAGCCTGAGATTCCTTGTAGGCAACGACAACTTCGGTTACATTTCCTTCCACAGAGGCATGAGTCCCTGTTGTTTGGGGTTCCTTGAAGAACACTATCATCGTTGTACCGGAGGACGTATCCTCGATAACAGCGATGTTTGGATTGCCTGCAGGAACTTCAATCGGACTGCCGCCAGCAAGGGATGTTATAACAGTCTCGCCATTCTCTTTCTTCGTTGGTTCTGCGATCGGAATATGCGGCTCTGCCTTTTCGTACACTGTGATGATAACAGACGTCGTGACCTGACTACCACCCACATCGGCAGTTGCCGTTACCGTGGCATTGCCGACTTTTAGCGGAGTGTAGGACACAGAAGATCCGGAAGTTCCGGACAGTGTGATAACGCCTGTAGGTTCGACAGTCCATACCGCATTGGTTGCCAGAGTTCCGTCGCTGAACGTGGCAGTAAGGAGTGTGGGAGCGCTGTTTTTGTTTTCAACGGACAAATTGCCGGTGATCTTGATTGTTCCGGTCGGAGTTCCCACGCTGACGAGTGGGGCAAGGTCAGCGACCGGAAGCCCTGCGGCTTTTGCCTCAGCGGCGTTGGCATAGGTCAGGTAGCCGGTGGTGCTCTTTTTGACAGAGGACCATGTTCCCCACCAGTTGCCTGAAAGATAATTTCCACCTTTGATGTTCTTACCATCTGTCGGCGTGATATTAAATTTCAAATCCGTATAGACAAGGAAATTTTCTTTATTGGAGTTATTGACAATAATATCTTTACCGGTGCCTATACCAGAGAAGTCATTATTGTAAATCGTACCTTTCAGAGTAATGGACTGAATGCTGGATTCATTGTCTGCATCAACAAGATATGCAGCGCCTTTCACTGTGTTGTTGTCCATCTTCAGAATGATAGTGGGTGCTGTGTCCGGGTTCAGATAGAAGACGGTTCCATATCCTCCGCCGACGAGCGTCATGCCGTTCAAGCCTTTGTAATTCGTATTCACTGTCTTTACTTTGGTTGAAAGGTCAAAGGTGTTGTTCGTGACCGTAAGGGTAATCGTAGAACCACTCGTGCCATCGAATGAAATTCCACTGTTCCGGGTAGCGTCAGATGCACCATGATCACTAACGATTAAATTGTCTGTGATGAGGGTATCAGTTACCCCATGAATCAACCGAACTCCGGCACTGCTTGAAGTAGTCCTATAATATATTGAACCATCTACCGTCTTTGTCTTTGGTTCAGCAAGTGATTTTCCTGGGTACAGTCTGTTGTTTATCACCTTGCATTCATCTTTGTGTACAAAAATACACTGACTGCTGCTGTTCACAGAGTTAGCTGCATAAAGGACACAGCTTTCCACGGTAGTGTTCTCTGCATAAAGATTCACCACTGCAGTTCCGTCTGTCTCCGTAACCGCACTGGCATCAATAATACTGTTTTTCAGAATACCATTTTTGGCGTTGGCACCAAACTGAACAATACCCCAGGTATTGAGTTTTCCATTAGGGGTAACTGCAGTGATATTGAGATTTTCAAGAACTACATTTTCTTTCGAAACCAAAAACGGAACATTGTACGAATCAGCTATTGTTGTTTTCAGCGTAAGCGGAACATTGGCACCGTCAATGCGGACGTATTTTGCGTCGATTGAGATTCGATCAAAGATGAATGACGTTGTAATCTGATAATTTTTTGGTGAGCCGGCAGTACCAGAGGCAGCATCACTAAGAGTCAGATTCCAGCTACCGTTGCCATTATCGGTCCACGCAACGCCCGGAAGAGTTGTGCCCGGAGTCAGAGGTATCGTTGTACTCAGGCTGCTCTTATTAATCGTCCCATCATTATTCAGAGCAGTATAGTAAGGAAGTACAGATGTTCTGTCTGGATATGAGGCTGCATTGCCACCAAAGATACCATCCCCGGTAGGATTTTTTGCAACTCCCCCCGCTGTTCCCCAGAAATTATTTGGAGCAGCGAATGAGGTGGGTTTATACAACGGAGTCTTAACAGGGTCAAAGTAGATCAATGTAGAACCGAGCAGGATACTATCTCGAATCAACACATCACCACCAGTATTACGCAAAAATACTGTACCACTTTTATCAAGAGAGGAGGAAAGAGTACTGTTGTCGATCGTGATATTTTTGGATGTACGAACCGCGTATTCTCTTGAGCTAATATTCGAATCAGAAATAATGACATTTATCCCTTGATTTTCTGCAATATTAATGCCTCCTTCCCCCGTCCCGGAAATCTCAGAGGATATAACGGTCAGACCTTCACCGTAGAAAGAAATACCAGTGAATCCTCCCGTAAACGTTGAAGAAATAACGGTGACATTCTTAGGTCCAGAGCCTGAGAGCGACAGAATACCGTATGTTAGATTTTTGGTATCCTGCCCTACTGTGTGGTTACCCAGAAAAGTACAATTTTCAACGAGGACGTTGTGTCCATAGCGCGTCGCATCAGTGCCACCAGTAGCACCGAAAACAATCGAACCAGACAGGTTGCTCAGGACCACACTACCATTCTTGCTATCACTTGAAATCGTTTTTCCGTACTCAGGGGCAGAGAGATTGAAGGTAATATTTTTGAAAGCTAAGGTTTCCGGTCCAAAATTTTTGTTGGATCCACCATTAATAAAGATCTGACTTCGCACATCTACTGTGCCTGGCCCATCACCAACAAGAATCAGATTCTGATACTTGGTTTGATTTATCATGATGTAATTCAATCCGCTAGTCCTGAAGTTGTACTCACCCCCTGACATGTGTATAGTGTACGTCACAGAAGATGCAGATGCAGCATTATAAATCGTCGTCAGGGCATCTTGAAGATTCGTAGGATCACTTTCAGTTTCACCACCACCCTTACCATCCGGACTAACCCAGTAATCCGTATCCCCCGCACTCACAGCTCCCGCCATCAGCACACAGCAGAAAACAAGCATCAAAACAGTCAGCACAACCCTACGCCTGAGCTTCGTTCCAGCCGTAGAACTATCCATATCGAAACAAATAAATCGCATAATATCAGCACACACCCGCGGGAGCGAGGCCGAAACAAATCGGTAAAACTATCCATCGCCCCCGGGAGATAACCATAACATTAGCACCCCCACCTATATCAACATATCCAAACAGACCAAAAAATATCCAAAAAATAAAAAAATATCCGCAAAAACACAAAAGAAATACCTAAGGAATACCACACAAAACAAAAGAACACCATCCGGCAACAAAACAAACCCGCAAAAATCACACCAAACCAAAAACAACTCCAACAAAACAGAAATCACCAAAAATGTTGCCGATGTTGCCGCAAAAACAGTACTCTCCTATCAACCAAACCATAACCAGAACCAACAATACTCAACCATCGGCAACACAAAAAAACAAAACCCAAAAACATCACCAAACAAAAAACAAACCCCGCACAAAAGAAAAAAATGTTGCCGCACCATCCGGCAACAAACTCACTCATCACGCAGACGCCAGCCAACCAGAACATTACTCTCCAGCCTCCCGGAAACCCGCATCCGCCTCTGCACCTCGACCCCTCGCAGCCGAAGCCCGGAATACAGCTCAGACGCACTCACATTCCTCCGCAGACCACGCCCGCCCCGTGACTCATGCATCCCCTGCTCATCCCCGAACTCCCACGAATACCAGCGCTCAAACACCACACGCCCCGGAGTCCGTGCCCCCTCCTCTGGAACCAGACACACCCGCACAAACTCCCCGAGACTATCCTGACCCGCAATCACAGTTCGCGAATCCCCCGTAATCCTCGGACACAGAGACGCCCAGAACCCTGCCTTACTCTCCGCGTCCACATACTCCTGAGCGCCCGCAACCAGCTTCGCAAACAGCCAGCGGTTCCCCTCAGGAGTTGCCAGCCGCTCAAGCAGCCCCTCATCCTGCATCTCCACAGGAACATCCAGATCAAACGGAACGCACACCTCCCGCCGCATCATCCCCCGCCCGCCGGTAGAAAACATCGGCAGCGAATTTGTCACAAACACCAGCGTCCCGTTCACCCGATACTCAGCCTCGCCCCGGTAAATCGCATTCAGCACCACATTCGCATCTCCCGTCAGCCGCTTCACCAGATCATCATTCAGCACGCCGCCACCAGCCTCACTCACCACCAGCAGCCGCCGATGCACATGACTCGCAAGACTTGTCTCACGCTGCGAAGAAGAGTTCACAAACAGCTCCCGGGCAGATACTCGTCCCGCAAGCTCCCCGAGCGCACGCATCACCCACTCAATCAGAACCCCTTTCCCGTTCCCGCCCGAGCCGTGAAACACAAAAAACTTCTGAGAGGGATTCCCGAGCAGCAGACAGTACCCGAGAATTTTGAACACATCCCGCACCCAGTCCGGGTCGCCGCACGAAATCTCAGCAAAAAACTTCTCCCCTTCAGGAAAATCTGCGGGCGCGTCCGCAAAGCTGGTCGCAGCCCGGCTCCGCACAAACAGACTCGGCCCGTAGGGAACCTTACTTACGCATCCATCCTCTCCAAACTCAACCACACAATCAGCCGCAGGAATCCCCATCACCTGATCGAACGGACTCACACTCCGCACCCGAAAATCAGTAACGCGCGACAGAAGATCAGACTTCATATCCCGCACCGGCCCGGTATAGCCGGACGCGTCCACCAGCCGCTGAATCTCAGACTCAACTGTTCGCGCATTCTCCGCATACAGACCAGTCTCCGCATCATACACAAACAGCTTGCCGCCAACCGTAACCGGCCGGAACAGCTCGCACAGATACTGCGAAAACGACAGAGACCGCACGCGGCAGCGTCCAAGATCATCAGCATAGAAAATGTCCGCGCGCAGCTCGCCGAGCCGCAGCGTGTTCTTCGGAAGAGCAAGGGGATCGCTCTCAACGATACAAACCTCAGCAGAAGACTCTGCCGGGCAAATCGGACCCGCAAAAGATGCAAGGTCCACATCCTGATATTCGGAGTTGATGTTCATTTGATTTCCTGTAATACATTTGTATTCCATAAGTATTAAATGTATTTACTGTCATACATAGTACCGAGTAGCATACCATCATGACATCAGAACCTCTCGGTGGAAAACCCGAAAAAAAACTCATCTCCCTTCGTCTCCCCCTTCCCCTTCTCGAAGAGATCGACACCTTTGCCTGGAAACACCGAACCGACCGCTCAGATATTATTGAAAAATCCTGCCGTCACTACATCACCGCAGTCCCCTGTACCGAATGCGGCACCCTCAACCCCCAGTCCGGCAAAAAATGCGCACTCTGTGGTGCGCGGCTCGTCCGTCCCGACCAGTGGGTCGAAAAACTCCGAACTGATACCGACGAACTCATCTTCCGCCAGAGACAGCTCTGCGACGTTGAAACCAGACTCGAATCCTCCATCTTCAGCCTCGAAGAACTCGAAGAAGAAATCTCCGCCGAACAAAAACCCTTCCTCAAATTTCATATCGGCGACAGTTACCTCACCCTCAAAGAAATTCAGAAAGCCCTCATCCTCAGCGGAACCGCCGACCTCTCCAAAGACATCCGCGAAGCAGAAGCCCTTCTTGAGGACCCTGACCAGTCCCTTCTTCCTGACATGATCGGCAGAATCTCGCACAGACTCGCCGAACTCGAGTACCTCGAAGGTCGTGCCGAGCATACCATCGAAAGCAACGCTGAGCTTACCCGCAAACTCACCGCCGACTAATCATGCCCAGAACCATCTCACCCCCCAAAACTCCCAAAGATTCCCTTCACCGGCAGGGTTACAACTTCATCGCCGCAGGATCTTCGGCAGCCGTCAAACCCTGCATGTGGTGTAAACGCGCGCTTCGCGGCGGAGAGCAGTGTTACAAACATCAGTTCTACGGAATCGAGAGCTGGCGGTGCGTCCAGATGACACCAACCCTTCGCTGCAACCAGCGATGCCTCTTCTGCTGGCGAAGCATGGAGCACGAAATCACCGAAGAGGTCGAACTCGACCCCAAAGAAATCATCGACGCCATCCCCCGCGTCCAGAGAAAAGGACTCTCCGGCGACAAGCCATGGAGCGATCCTGACCGCTGGGAAACGGCCACCAGCCACCCGAATCAGTACGCGATATCCCTTTCCGGTGAGCCGACGCTCTACTCCCGTCTCCCCGAACTGATCGATCTGCTTCGCGAGGCAGGCAACAGCGTTTTCCTTGTCTCAAACGGCACCGTTCCGGAAATGATTCAAAAAGTCCGGCCCAGCCAGCTCTACCTCTCGCTTGACGCAGCAGACGCCAACAGCTACGCCGAGCTCTGCCGGCCCGCAGGAGATCCCACAATAATGTGGGGAAACATTCAGAGATCCCTCGGCATGCTCAGGCAGAAGGAGGAGGAAGGCGTGCGGACCGCGGTTCGCACCACGCTCGTCAAAGGATACAATGACGGCAGCGGCGCTGCCTGCGGCATCGCCGCACTCATCAAGGATGCCGCGCCCAACTTCGTCGAGATCAAGGGATACATGTATCTTGGATACAGTCGAACCAGATTACCAGAAACTGCCGTGCCACAAATGGACGAAATCCGATCCTTTGCGGCCCGCGTTGCAGAGCATGCAGAGTACCAGATACTGGACGAAAACGCACCCAGCCGGGTGGTATGTCTTGTGAGAAAACCATGAAATTCGATATTGAAGAGTTCAGACAGCGCAGAAAGACCGACTTTGAAGGAGCCTGGCACGCCGGCCCCTCAGTTATCACGCCGCCCGCGGCCGCGGGAGTGTATCCGCGCTACGCATACCGCAGAGCAAAAGTTCACCCGATCTTTGACACCATCGCACGCCTTCGTGCGGCCTATCTCTCGATGGGTTTTGATGAGGCGATGGTTCCGGTATTCATCGACGAGCAGGATGTGTACCGCCAGTTCGGTCCGGAAGCCGCCGCGGTTCTCGACCGCGTCTATTATGTCGGCGGTCTGCCAAGACCAAACGTGGGGATTTCCCGCGAGCGGCTTGATGCAATCGCGGCAATTACCGGAACGCCTGTTGACACGGCAACTGAAGAGAAGCTGATGAAGTGTCTGCACGGTTACAAGAAGGGCAAGTTCGACGGCGATGATCTGACGCACGAGATGTCAGTCGCGCTGAAAGTGGACGACGGTGTGGTCGTCCACATTCTGGATTCGGTGTTCCCTGAGTTCAAGGAACTCGCGCCCGAGTCGTCGCGGACGACGCTGCGCTCGCACATGACGAGCGGCTGGTTTTTGTCGCTTGCCCAGATGTGGGACAAGCGGCCGATGCCGATCCGGATGTTTTCGGTTGACCGCTGTTTCCGCCGCGAGCAGGAGGAGGACGCAACGCATCTGCGGACGTATCACTCTGCGTCCTGTATTGTTGCGGGCGAGGATGTGACGGTTGATGAAGGTAAGGCGGTCGCAGAAGCTCTCCTTTCGGCGTTCGGGTTTACGGAGTTCCGGTTCCAGCCTGATGAGAAGCGGTCGAAGTATTATATGCCGGAAACACAGACCGAGGTTTACGGCAAGCATCCGGTTCACGGCTGGGTTGAGGTGGCGACGTTTGGTATTTACTCGCCCGCGGCTCTTGCCGAGTACGGGGTCGGTGTGCCGGTGATGAATCTTGGTATGGGTGTTGAGCGGCTGGCGATGGTGCTGACTGAGGCCGAGGATGTGCGCAGGCTTTCGTTTGCGCAGCTGTTCCCGCCGGTGTACTCGGATACGGAGCTTGCGAAGGCGGTTGGTCTTCGCGAGGAGCCAAAAACGATTGAAGGCCGCCGCGCGGTCACTGCAATTATTGCGGCAGCCACACCAAACGCAGCAGTGAAGTCTCCGTGCGAATTTTCGGCATGGACCGGCGAGCTGTACGACAAGAAGGTTGAGATCACCGTAAGCGAGCTGGAAGAAAACTCGAATCTTCTTGGTCCTGCGGCGCTGAATGAGGTGTTTGTGCGCAATGGTGCGATTCTTGGCGTGCCGGATAATGAGAAGTTCGCGGATGTACGGGCTGAAGGTATCCCGACCGGAATTTCGTTCCTGTATGCGGTGGCAAATCTTGCAGTCGCCCGTATCGAAGAGGCTGCCCGCCTCGGCGAGGAGACGAGTGTGCAGGTGAAGATGTCCAAGCACCCGAGTGACGTGAATCTCAAAATCGAGGAGTATGCGATGCGGTATATTACGGATAATAAGAGAAAGCTGGATCTCCGCGGCCCGGTGTTCATGACGGTTTCGTCGAAGATTGTGGAATAATATTTTTTTTGAAACGCGAATAACGCGAATAAAAAATCGCCAATGGCGATTTTTCAAAAAAAAGAAATTTTCCGCATTCCCAAAGCGAATGGATTTATCTGAAATAGGACTTACGCGGTGTGATATTGCAAAAATATCTCAGTTCCTTTTTTTCTGAAAATTGTAAACGGGTAACTGATGAACGTGGTCTCATGTAAAAAAAACCGCCACGGATTTACACAGATGTTTAATTTGCCAATCGCTGTTATCTTGCGTTCGGTCGGGACTCCGGCTAATCGCCTCCGTCCTTTTCGACCTCACTGGATAACAGCTGGCAAATTTTTTCGGTTTTTTGTTGGAGTGGTGAGTGTTGTTTTTCTCATCGTACTCACTCACATTTTTTTCCGAAAATACAATATGTGTGAATCTGTAATTGATTTTTCTCCAAACAAAGCCACATGTACCACTCAACAAAAAACCGAAAAAATTTGCCAGTCATTATCCAGTGAGGTCGAAAAGGACGGAGGCGATTAGCCGAAGTCCCGACCGAACGCAAGATAATGACGATTGGCAAATTTGGAATCCGTGTGAATCCGTGGCGGTTTTTTCACGAGACAACACTTCATCACTCAACAGTACACCACGTAACTCCTACTGAAAAATAATTTTAATAAATTTCTAAAATCGCCTTTGGCGATTTTTTTATTCGCGCTATTCGTGCTATTCGCGTTTCAAAAATCACGTTTCAGAATTCGCGTTTCAAAATATTTTCAAAAAAAAAGATTGTCAAGGAAAAATTATTCCTTAATTTTGATCTCGATGCCGCCAAAGAGTCTGGAGGAGTGGTTAAACGCCCAGGCAGAGATTGCGCCGACGATGAGACCGATAAAGAGGCCGAGGATGGCGTAAAGAATGATCAGCATGAGAGTTTCCAGAAGACCCACACCAAGTCCCGGGATGACACCGATACTAAACGAAAGTCCGATCATTTTACCGATTCCTTCAAGGAATCCGCCAATAGCACCAAGGACAGCGAAGATACCGCCAAGAACAAATGCGGCGGACGAGACACCAATATACTCGATTTTCATGGTTATACCTTAGTTAGCATTTACATTTCACCCATATATATCCATGGGTTTTCGGTGCGCTGCATTTTTTTAACCCCGAGTCTTTCACAAAAAAAACAGGGCACGTAAAATTTCACGAAGTCAGAAAAAATTCATTTCCATGATATTTTTTCGTGAAATTCCGTTGACTGAACTACAGCCCGGAAACAAGCGAGGAGAGGAGAGCGACCGTGCCTGCTTTGCTCAGCGGCTGGTTGTTGTTTCCGCATTTCGGTGAATGGATGCAGGACGGGCAGCCGGTTTCACACGAGCAGCCTGCCACCATGTCGCGGGCGAGCCGGATGATCTCAGGAAAAATGGCGGCGGCTTTTTCTGCGAGACCGACGCCGCCAGGGACTCCATCATAGATGAAGATCGCTGCGTCTCCTGCATCAGGGTGGAAGGGTGTTGACACGCCGCCGATATCCGAGCGGTCGCAGAGGACATGGACCGGCATTGCGGCAATCAGGGCATGTTCTGCACCATGCAGAGCTCCGGCAATTTCGGCAGGCGTGATGACGCCTTCGGCATCAGGGGTGATCCAGCAGGCTTTGGTGGTGAACTCCATCGCAGGAGTCTCCAGAGGATGAGTTGCCACAATCTGATCGTACTCAAGGACCGAGTAGCCGAGCATCTGGGTTGAGACGAGGACCGAGCCGTAGTGAACGAAAAGGCTGCCGTGTTTGCAGGTTTTTTCGCGCGAGAGGATGCGGATATCGGTTGTGTGAAGCGAACGCGTGCGGTAGTTGTCCTGGGATTTTTTCACGCGGATGACGAGATTTTTGCGGTCGGTCTCTTCCACAACGTACCGCTCGCCCTGATGAAAGATGACGGCTCCGGGATATGCCTCGCGAAACATCTGGTACTCATCCATTGTTTCGAGCACCGTGTTTTTGAAAACAACCGTCCATGTGCCGGAACTTTTGCCGGAGAGCGAGACCTTCTGCGCAGGAGGTTCGGTGCCGCAGTAGACAAAACCTTTGGGAGTGCTGGCGATGAGATGTTCGTCTTTGAGGGCCGGAAGAATATCTGCGGCGGTCTCGCCGAAGTATGCAGCATCGCGTTCGGTGCGGTACGGGAGCTCGGCCGCTGCACAGAGAAGATGGTCACGCAGGACGTAAGGATTCTCCAGATCCAGAATCGGCTGTTCGCACGGTGCG
Source organism: Methanorbis furvi (assembly GCF_032714615.1). Taxonomy (NCBI): domain Archaea; kingdom Methanobacteriati; phylum Methanobacteriota; class Methanomicrobia; order Methanomicrobiales; family Methanocorpusculaceae; genus Methanorbis; species Methanorbis furvi. The sequence goes on along the minus strand of NZ_JAWDKA010000006.1, from coordinate 96,149 downwards.
TCAAAGAAGGCGTCCGGGTGACGCATAAAATACTGGTCGAGTGGATTCTGCTGGGCAACAAAGGTGATGAGCGCGTCCTTTCCGGCGCGGCCTGCCCGACCTGCCTGCTGACGGACCGACATCATGGTTCCCGGAAATCCGCTGATGATCACCGAGTCAAGACCGCCGACATCGATGCCGAGCTCAAGGGCATTCGTGCTGATGACACCTGAGAGATCGCCTTCTTTCAGATTTTTCTCGATGTTTCGCCGTTCATTCGGGCGGTATCCGCCGCGATAGGAGGAGATGCCGGTGTTTGGCATATCCTCGCGGCATCTCATGGCAGTAATCTCAGCCATGTTGCGGGATTTGGTGAAGCAGAGTGTCTGCATGCCGCTCTGCACCTGATCGCGGATGAGATCAGCGGTCGCGGTAATGCTGCTCTTGCCGGATGCTGAAGGATTGTAGAGCCGGAACGTCTGCTTCGCACGAGGTGATCCGTCATTGGCTATCTCAACTGCCGGAAGGCCGGTGAGAGTTTCTGCAAACGTTTCGGCTCCTCCGATGGTTGCCGACGATAAGACAAACTGCGGACGAGCGTCATAGTAGCTGCAGATGCGCCGAAGCCTTCTGAGGAGGAGGGCGATATGGGAGCCGAAGACCCCGCGGTAACGGTGAGCTTCGTCGATGACGACCGCGCCAAGATTCGTCCAGAAATCGCCCCACTGCGTTCTCCACGCGAGAATCTGGTGCAGCTCGTACATGTTGGTGAGAATTATTCGGGAGCTTGATCTGATCCTGCCTCTGGCTTCGCGGGGCGTGTCACCATCATAGATCGCAGGCCGTGTTTTTGCGCCGAGATCTTTGTCGAGTTTATCGAAGACTGCAAGCTGGTCGCGGGTCAGAGCTTTCGTCGGGTAGATGAAAAGCGCGGTCGCATCACGATTCTGCATCAGCTTTTCAAAGACCGGCAACGCGTAGGCAAGGGTTTTTCCTGACGCCGTGGGTGTTGTGAGGATGATATTTTTTCCGGCGGTGACTGCGTCATACGCATCAGCCTGATGGGTGTAGAGCGAGATTCCGCGGTTCGCCAGATATCCTGCAACCGCGGGCGACATCTGTGTCGCCGGGGTTTTGTATGCGGCGGGTCGGGCTTCAAACACCCGTGTATGCATCTCAGGAATTTCCATACATTATCTCCGTCTGTTTTGCGAGCAGCAGGGCAAGGCTTGTGACATCGCTTCTGTTGTGATCAACAATTTCTTTGAGCGGGTCGGGATTACCGGTCCGCAGATATCTCTGATAGTAAACCGGCACGAGGTAGCCGGGGAGGTCGTCCTCTCTGCCGCAGCCGAGCACATACTCCTCAACCGTGCCAAGACAGCAGTCAGGCAGGTCGGCTCTGAACAATCTCCGTGAGGGGTGAAGGAGGTCGAAATGAAGGTTTGGTCTGCACTCGCGTTCGCCGTAGTAGGCGAGACGGTTGTTGGTGAACGGAAGATCGAAAGATCTGCCGTTGTAAGTGACGAGCACCGGATGGTTTCGCATGGTGTCTGCAACAACTTCGAGGGCCGGCAGTTCTTCGCCGATGTTTCGCAGCAGATACTGGGTGACGCGGAGGTTTTCTCCGTCGCAGATACCGCAGCCGAAGAGAATTATCGGCGAGTGCACCATGCCGAGCGTCTCGATGTCGAAGAAGAGAAGATCATCCCGCGGAACAACCGCACCAAATCCGGTGAGGAGGGGATCTGCACCGCGGCCTTTGTTCGTAAACAACCGGATGATCTCTTTGGGCGAACCGTTTCTGATGATTTCTTTAATTTCGTTCGCCTCGGCCTTCCAGTTGGTGCGCCGCAGATCGTCCAGCGTCTGAATGCCGCGGCGTCTGCACATTCGCTCCCGTTCCGGTCCGATACCGCGGACAAGGCTGAGCTCCTGCATCAGCCGCTCACGGAGAGCCTCTTCAGCGAGAAAAACATCCGGCATCGGATGTACTGACTCAACAGCAAGGCAGGAGCCGTTTGGTGTTTCTGTCTCCCATACCTCTGCCTTACTGTTTCGCCGGCCTGCTGCCGCAGTTCTCAGCGACAGTGCCTGCGTGAATGTCTGTTCCAGTGCCTGAATCATTCCGGGACTCTCCGACATCCGGCAGTTTATGCAATAAGATAGCTCGGGTCGCGAAGCGAAGAGATCATGTTGCCAGGCGTTCCCGCAGCATACCAGCAGAGCTTGGAAAGCTGGTTTTTGCGCTGAATTGCTGTGTACTGTGCTGCACGTTCTGCCATTGAAACTAATGCTGTACTTGTCATGATCAAACATCAGAATGAGAGAATATAAACCCCGGACCGCGCGTACTGAAAGTGCCCGTTTTCGCATGTGGCCTCGTTTGAAATAACCACGGAATGCACGGAAAAAGTAAGAATATGAGTATGTGTGTCTGTTATCGTTTGGAAATGACGACTTCCTTAGCTCTTCAGTGCATTCCGGCGCCGCAGGCGTTCTCCGTGCATTATCATATTTTCCGTGAAGCTCCGTGTACTCCGTGCATTCCGTGGTTGCCTCAAACGAAGCCACATCCAAAAAGGACCCAAAAAACGAAAATCACTTTTCAGACATTACAAACAAACACCCCAAACCCGTATCTTTACAACCCACCGCACCCAACAATAAAATAGATTTTCCATGCTTGAGATCAGCAATCTTCATGTGGAAGTTGGCGGACGCGAAGTCCTTCACGGCGTTAGTCTGAAGATTAACGACGGCGAAACCCATGTCCTCCTTGGCCCGAACGGCTCGGGAAAAACCACCCTTCTGCGCACAATAATGGGATTTGGCAGCTCCCGGGTCACCAGCGGCAAAATACTCTTCAACGGCGTTGACGTCACCGACAAGGCAGTCCACGAACGGGCAGAGCTTGGAATGGGCATCATGTTCCAGCGGCCGCCCACCATCTCCGGCTTAAAGCTCGGCAAGTTCCTCACCGCGACCACCAAGATAGGCGAAGAACATATCCCCGAACTTGCAGAGCGGATGCACATGACCAAGTTCCTTGACCGCGACGTCAACGCAGGATTCTCCGGCGGCGAGATCAAACGCAGCGAAGTCCTCCAGCTCATGGTCCAGAACCCGTCCTTTGTCATGCTCGACGAACCCGAAAGCGGTGTCGACGTCGAAAACATGGAGCTGCTCGGCAACGCCGCAGCAACCCTCCTCGAAAAAGACCAGCACATGATCAACCGCACCAAATCCGGCCTTATCATCACCCATACCGGCTACATCCTCGACTACATTGAGGCTGACGTCGGCCATGTCTTAATCGACGGACAGATGCGGTGTAGCGGAAACCCGCGGGAAATTCTCCGGAGTGTCAAGACATCCGGCTACAAGGAGTGTATCGCATGCCAGAAATGAACGGCTTTGACGCCATCAGCAAAGAAGATAAGGAACGCCTCGCACTCACCGGAATCCAGACCGATTCACTCGAAGGACGGGCAGGAAGTTTCCTTCTGGTCAACGACCATGTTCTGCACGCAGGCTCCAACGCAGAAGGCGTTGAAGTCATGATGATCGACAAAGCCCTCGAAAAATACTCGTGGTTGTCGGAATACTGCTGGAAAATTGTTCCAAAGGACAAAGACCAGTATACCCAATATGTCGCCGACCATCCGCAGAGAGGCTACGTCATCATCGCCCGCAAAGGAGCAAAGACCACCTTCCCTCTCCAGAGCTGCATGTTCCTTCAGGGAGACTCCATTCAGGCAGTGCACAATATTGTAATCGCCGAAGAGGGAGCTGAGGTTCACTTGATTGCAGGCTGCGCGAGTTCGTTTGCAACCAAAGAAGGAGCTCACTACGGTATCAATGAGATCTATGTCGGCAAGGACGCAAAAGTCACCTCAACGATGATTCACACCTGGGGCGAACAGATCGAGGTGTTCCCGCGGACCGCATCGATCGTGGAAGAAGGCGGAACCTTCATCTCAAACTATGTCTGCATGAAGCCGACAAAGATGGTGCAGATGTACCCGACCGCCTATCTCCGCGGTAAAGGAGCGGTCGCCAGATTCTCAGGCGTGATTGTGGCGGGCCCGGGCTCGCACATCGACTCAGGATCGCGCGCAGTTCTCGAGGCACCCGAAACGAGTGCAGAGCTGATCACCCGCGCCATCACAAACGGCGGAACGATCATCTCGCGCGGTGCAATCATTGCCCATGTGCCGCAGACGAAGGGACACATTGAGTGTCGCGGCCTTATCCTAAAAGACGGCATTATGCATGCGATCCCTGAGATCGACGGCCGTGTTACGGATGTGGAACTCTCTCACGAAGCAGCGGTCGGCAAAATCGCCCGCGATGAGATCGAGTACCTGATGGCGCGCGGTCTTTCAGAAGAAGAGGCAACGGCAACGATCATCCGCGGATTCCTTGATGTGCGCATCGAGGGACTCCCGGACGCACTGCAGAAGCAGATCGACGATGCGATCGACTCTGCAGATCATGGATTCTAAGATGAAAATTTATGATGTGACCCGGGCGCTTGCTCCCGGGATGTATGTGTACCCCGGCGATCCCGAGTTTGTGCGAACTGCGCAAAAATCGGGAGAATCAACGATCTCAGCTCTCTCGCTCGGCACACATACCGGAACCCACATCGATGCACCAGCGCATTACTTTCCTGCGGGCACAACCATTGATGAACTGCCACTTAGTTCATTGATTACGATCGCCGAGGTTGTTTCGTTCGGCGCTCTGTTTTCCCACACGAGTTCTGCTGTTCTGTTCCGCTCAGGATATCATGACGCGGACGAAAATTATCCTGAGCTTTCCGAGAAGGAGGCAGAGTATCTGATCTCCTCCGGAGTAAAGGTTGTCGGCTGCGATACGCCGTCAATCGGCAGCGGTGCGGTTCACCGCATTCTGCTCGCAGCAGGTATCGCAATTATTGAGCTGCTGGACCTGGCCCAGGTTCCCGACGGAATGTATCACATGTTTGCTCTGCCGCTGAAAATCCGAGGAGCTGACGCGGCTCCTGCGCGGGTTGTGCTGCTGGAGGATGAGGAATGATTTTACATGATGCAGTTTCACGCCTGCAGGAGGTTTCTGCAGGCGCAGGATGCGAGGATGGAGATTTACAGTATGCTCCGCTGCCGAAGCATCACGTCTGCCGGTTTTGCCGCGGCAGTTGTCTTGGTGTTGAGTACGGCGGGCGGGTTGCTGAGATCAGTTCAACCGAACCGTTTTCGGCGCGAATGATGCTTGCCCATCTGTATGATGCGCCGCTGAAGTCAGAGAAAACGCGGGCGGCGGCTGCCGGCGCACTGACTGCTGCTGCGGGGTTTCTGATGATCACGCGAAAGCTCGGGCCGTGCCCAACGGTGAACTTCGATGACTGTCTGGAGGAACTCGTCAGCCGCTGCGCAGGAAAGCTTGTGTATGTTATCGGCGATGATATTCCAGGTATTCGTCAGGCATTGTTCGCCGAAGAGGCTGAGCTGGTGGTTGTGACCGGCGATGCCCTTCTGACTGATGAGGGGCTGGCCGAGATTGATGAGGCGCGTGTTCTTGGTAAGGAGATGCTGTTTCTCGGACCTGAGTGGTCAGGTGTTGCCGGACTGCTCGGGCTGGAGCACTGGTGTCCGTACGGGACGTAACTATTTTTCAACCCGATCCCATAACTGAATGTTTTTCCGCCTGAGAAGCCCTATCAACAGATAAAACTGATTGAGGACAAAACTGCTCAGGAGATTATCCGGTTTTATCACAGAGAAGATCAGCACTATAATAACAAGCAGTACAACTGCCAGACCGTAGAGTACTGACCAGAGGAAAAAACCTGCACAAAGAAGTACTGCAGAGGCCACAAACAACAGCGGTGAGTACAGCAGCATCCATTTGCGGAGAGGAAAAATCTGCTTCCAGAACAGTTTTCTCTTATCACTATATGATGACTGAAAATGACAGGTACTGTGTATCAGACCATCAGCACGACGAATTTTCTGATGATACTGTTCACGAAATGACACCGGCTGCAGCTCGTACGCCACTGCATCAGCAGCATATATTGCCCGGTATCCATTTGCAATACAGGTTAGTGCAAGATTTGCATCATCAGCACCGGTAGCCTCTTCAATCTGTGGTACGGCAGATTTTTTGAAAGCAATCAGCGGACCGTTGAAGTTGTATGTTGAGTCGATTGTACTGTCGTACTCGCACATTTTTCCGTAAACAGAACGGTAAGCACCCTCCGAACCGGTAACACTCCGGGTTGAACCAACCGGAATCAGATCAGCACACACAGCACCAACTTCAGGGTCCTGAAGATATGCCACAAGTTTTGCAAGAGCATCTGGTTTTGTAGTGATATCCGCATCAGTGAATACAATGATATCATCCTCAACTGCTGAAAGCATCATATTCTGACATCGTATCTTTCCAAGGCGCGATTTCGGTTCGATCAACTGTGATTTAATCGGGCTGTGCAGCAGAGACTCTTTTGCGGCAGCACTTGTTGCAGGGTCTGCTCCGTCATTGACCACATACAAAGTAAGCCGGTCTTTAGGATACTGGGACTGAAAAACGTCCTCAATACGTGTTTTAACGAGATTACCCTCTTTATAAGCATTGATCACAACACTGATCGACGGATAGGAGATGATCTCCGGAGCAGAAACAGAGGGTAGTGTTCTGATTTTCAAAAGATAAGAGAGGTAAGGATATACTGCAGCACATCCGATGCCAAGTCCGCATATTATCAGGATGAGAGATGGTACAGCTATCATATATTCTATTGTTATTGCAGGTTGGATGAAATGATTGTTCCGCTTTCCCCAACTACTTTATCTAATGAGACACTCAGATTATAGATATAATTCATCCCCAGTGATACGTATGGATATGAGCTTTTGGAACGATCGTCGATATCGTTATGGAATCCTTGGAGGAGTAGTACTTATCCTTACGGTACTGGCCTTCTGGATACGCATACTGCCGTTTCCGGATCTGGCCGGAACCGGCGATATGATTGCAGGACCGGATGCCTGGTACAATCTCCGGCTTATCGAAGCAGCACTTGCAAACAACTTCGGATTCATTCATTTTGAAGCGATGACGTTGTACCCGACCGGTCAGGATATTGTCTGGGGTCCTCTGTTCACCTGGATTGCAGCAGCAGTCGCAGCAGTTGCAGGAGCAGCAACTCGCCCAGAAATAATTGATGCGGCCGGATGGGTCCCAGCCCTGATGGGTGCTGCAATGGTTCCGGTTATGTACTGGTTTGGCGCCAGAATCGGCAACTGGAAAACTGGTCTTATCTCAGCCTTGTTTATTGCCGTGATCGGTGGTCAGTATCTGTCCAGATCTCTCTACGGACACCTGGATCACCATATTGCAGAAACATTGTTTTCAACATTCTTCTGCCTCCTGTATGTGGTATCCCTCTATGCTCTGAAGGAGCACAAAATCAATTTTAAAGAGTATGCAACCCTGAAAATTCCGGTGCTATATGGAATCATCTGTGGCATTGCCTACCTGCTCAGTCTCCTGACCATGTCAACTATGGTCGTGTTCGGTCTGTTTGTTGCACTCTTCACCCTGATTCAGTTCATCCTTGACCATCGTGCCGGGAAGCCAACAGAGTATTTACTTGTTCTGAATGTGATCACATTTGCTATTGTTGTAATCGGCATGCTGATCTACGGAATACAGGATACCGGCTTTGGTTTTGTATCATACTCGCTTGGAGTACTTTTTGCTCATATCGGCCTGATCATTGGAACGATCGTCCTCTATGCGATATCGAAGATACTGACAAAGAAAAAACAGCCATGGTATTACTTCCCGGCAGCCCTCGCCGGCATCGTTATCATTGGAGTTGGCATCGTGGCAGTTGCCCTTCCGACTCTCTTCAGTTCGGCAGTGGGTTCCCTTAATATGTTCTTCTCTCAGGGAGCAGCCCAGTCCACCATCGCCGAAATGGCATCCTGGTCCATGGAAGGAGCATTCAACTCCTACAACTGGGGCATCCTGCTTGCAGCAGGTGGATTTATCTATCTCCTCTACCAGGTCTGGAAACACGAGGAGCCGGGAGCATTGTTTGTTCTCATCTGGTCAGCCCTCATGATACTTGCAACCATCCAGCATGTCCGGTGGGAGTATTATGTCGCGGCAAACATCGCACTTCTTGCAGCAGTCGCAGTCGGATGGGCAATTGATTTTGCGCAAAAGGATCTTCTCAAGATAGTCGGAAAGCAGGAATCCAAAACCTCGGATGAAACTCCGGCAAAGAAAGGCAAAAAAACTGCGGCAAAAGCAGCAGCAGGACCTGACTGGATCAAAGTCGGTATTTTTGCAATTGTAGCAGTCATCGCCATAGGATTTGTGGCAACCTCTGCCGCAGCTGCAGTACAGACCGGCTCAAATTACGGCAAGTACGGCGGAACCGAAAAAGACTGGATCTCAGAAACAACCTGGATGCTGAATGGAACTCCGGAGACCGGTGTTGACTATCTCACCATCTATGAAAAAGACGGTTTTGTGTATCCTGAAGAGTCCTATGGTGTTATGTCCTGGTGGGACTATGGCCACTATATCACTACCATCGCAAAACGCATCCCGAACAGCAATCCTTTCCAGGCAGGAGTAGCCGGAGAGTACGGTGCTGCAGCAGTGCTGACGAGCACCAACGAGTCGGCTGTCATGGAAAAACTGGATCACCTTGGCACCCGCTATGTCATGACCGACTACCAGATGGCAGGCGGCAAGTTCGGTGCAATGGCAATCTGGAACGACTCGGTTGCACAGCTGAGCCCGTACTTCTACACGTTGCTGCAGAACAGCAACGGCCAGCTCTCCTATGTGCAGGCATACACGCCCGAGTACTATAACACGCTGACTGTTAGGCTGCAGAACTTTGACGGATCGATGACGAGCCCTGGAGACGTGGCATATATTGAGACCGATTCTTCGGCTGGTTACGGCTATCCGGTCATCACCAACATGAAAGCATTCGCCAATGCATCGGATGCATGGGCGGCGGCTGATCAGTACAACTCCCTTTCGGCATCGACAACAAAGCATGCCTATGTTGTTGCAAATCCGTCAAGTGTCACAAAGGGATATCTCCCGAGTGTGACCATTCCTGCACTCCAGCACTTCCGCCTCGTGCATGAGTCCCCAACCTATGTGATGACCAATGGTCAGGCGGCAAACCAGCCGATTGAAGGCGGCAACGCATGGGTCAAGAGCTTTGAGTATGTGCCCAGCGCAGTGATTAAAGGAGACGGCATCATTGAGGTGAACGTTGTCACCAACAATGGAAGGACCTTCACCTATCGTCAGGAGAGTGTGGACGGCCAGTTCATTGTCCCATACTCCACCTCAGGCAGCACATACGATGTAAAGACTACCGGGCCCTATACGATTGTTGGTACCGGCAAGACCTTTGAGGTCTCTGAAGAGGCTGTGATGAACGGCCTCTCCATCAACTAAATCTTTTTTTAATTCGCAGAGTTGTTTTAGACCTGAATTCCTGTATGGCTCATGAATAAAGGTGCAAAGCCTCCCGTAACCACATCTTTATACCCAGCAAGTATCCAACATACTATTATGAGCACGCTTGCGATCGGGCAGACGGTGCGATACGGAAGGACAGGAACCGTCGGGAAAATTGTTGCTCTGACTGAGGAGAACGGATCCGCATTTGCCGAGCTTGACAGTACCGGACTCTACTACCGTATCGACCAGCTCACTGCAATCAGTGATGTTGTCCATAAAGAAACCGAAAACAGGGATTTCAGAAAGGATCTCGAACAGGAACAGGAAAAGTTCCGCGAGATGAATGAAAGCGCCTGGCAAAACACCGACCAGAGTTGCGAAGGCGGAGGATAAACAAAACTCCGGGCCTTTGGCCCGTGTGTTTTTCCTCTTTTTTGAAAAAAATTAATTGACCGGAATTGTTGTCAGCTTTACCGACTCAACACCTTTGAGAGCCATCAGTTTTTCTGCGACCTCCTTGAGTTTCACACCGTCACCACGGACAAGAATAACCTCAAGACAGCGCTCGTCATTCACATGCGCATGCAGGGTGGACTGAATGGTGTCACGGTGTTCGTGCTGGATCTCTGTAATCGTCTGCATCAGGCCGCGGTGATCATGATCATAAACCATGGTGATCACGCCCTGACGTTCACCTTTTACATCAGACATCCATTCATAATACGTGATATAGCTGCGGATTGCATCGCGGATGCCTTCCGATCGTGAGGAGTAACCGCGAAGTCCGATGATTCCGTCGAATTTATCCAGTAAATTCTGTGGAAGGGATATTCCTATGCGTGAAAGCTCCGAGTCTCCAACCATAATATATTATCATATCTGTCTGTTCATATTTTATTCTTCTTACGTAATCTTATGTTGCGGGAAGATTTGTCATACGAAGTCTGCTAAGAATTATGTTCACCGATATGACAGATTTATCTGCAGAAATTTTTGACGTGTGAGAGTCTTCGAATTGGCCCGGATATGTGCAAAATAAAAATGAGAAATGGGAATCGCGGGTCGCGAACATGCGTTTCGCAGGCGACCCGGCAATAATAATGCAAAGACGGTTTATCACACAAATATATCTGTTCGGAAGTCGATTATATAAGGTTGAGGAGGTTTTGGTTTCTTTGCATGATCCTACAATACCAAACGTAAATATCGGCGTGGTAGGCCACGTTGACCACGGGAAGACCACCCTGGTCAGCCAGCTTACCGGCTCATGGACAGACCGCCACAGTGAAGAGCTGAAGCGCGGTATCTCCATCCGTCTCGGTTACGCTGACGCGACGTTTTACAAATGCCCGAAATGCCAGGGCCCGGAGTCCTGGTCGAATACTGATACATGCCAAATTTGCGGCGGAAAACTTGAACCGGTCCGGTCCGTCTCCTTTGTAGACGCACCCGGCCACGAAACCCTGATGGCAACCATGCTTTCAGGCTCTGCAATCATGGACGGCGCAATGCTGGTCATTGCCGCAAACGAGCCGTGTCCGCAGCCGCAGACAAAAGAGCATCTGATGGCGCTTGAACTGACCGGCATCACCAACATCATCATCGTTCAGAATAAGATTGACGTGGTGCCCCAGAAGCAGGCAATTGAAAACTACAAACAGATCAAAGCGTTTGTGAAGGGAACGGTTGCAGAAAACGCACCGATCATTCCGGTCTCAGCCCAGAAAAAGATCAACTTCGGTGTCTTAATCGATGCGCTGAACACCATCATCCCGGACACAGAACGTGATGCTGATGTTCCGCCGATCATGCTGATCGCGCGGTCCTTTGATGTCAACCGTCCGGGAAGTTCTTGGCGCGACATCAAGGGCGGTGTCATCGGCGGGTCTTTGATCCGCGGTGAGTTCCGTGAAGGGGACGATATTGAAATCCGTCCGGGCAGACAGTACATGTCTGAGAACAAGGCAAAATGGGAGCCGATTACAACCAAGATTACCTCCACGAACAAGGCCTCCCACAAAGTTGCCGTGGCAACCCCGGGCGGTCTTTCGGCAATTGGTACGAAACTTGATCCGGCGATCACCAAAAGCGACACACTTGTCGGACAGGTTGCCGGAGCGATCGGATCCCTTCCGCCGGTCTGGGACAAACTGAAGTTTGACATGACCTTAATGGACCGCGTGGTAGGTTCTGCATCAGAACAGAACATTGAGCCGCTGCGGCTGAAAGAGCCGCTGATGTTGTCTGTCGGCACCGCCGTTACGGTCGGTATCGTCATGGCTGCAAAGAAAAATCAGGCAGAGGTTATCCTCAAACGCCCGGTCTGTGCGGAACTCGGTTCCCGGATTGCAATCAGCCGGCAGGTTGGTGGCAGATGGCGTCTGATCGGTATGGGCATCCTGACCGAGTAACGGTCGTTCTGGATACCAATGCTCTGATGATGCCTGCCCAGTTTGGCGTGGACCTTTTTGAAGGTCTGCGCGAACTGCTTGGGGGATGTGATGTCATCGTACCTGCCGAGGTGGTGTACGAGCTGCGCGGTCTGACACAGGGGTGCGGGAAAAATGCGGCGGCGGCACGGTTCGGTCTAACCGTTGCCGGACGCTGCACGGTTCTTCCCCCAATCGATGAGGATGTCCCGGTGGATGACAAAGTGATCCGGACAGCAGAGATGTTTAATGCTGTTGTAGTGACCAATGATAGAAAGTTAAGAGACCGCCTGCTCAGTCTCCGCATTCCGGTTGTTGTACTCCGGTCGCGGACAAGGCTTGAGCTGATAGGAAAATGATTTCGACGAGGAGCTAAGGATATGTATTATAAGCTGAAATTAAACGATAAGGTCAGAGTTCCGCCGGAGCGCATGGGCGAGGATCTGAACACCGTTATTCTTGATGTTCTGCAGGAGCAGTTCGAGGGAAGCGTTGACAAGGAGATGGGTATCTTCATCGCGGTGACCGGTGTAGACCGTGTTGGCGATGGTGAGATCATCTACAGCGACGGCGGTGTGTATTATGATGTGGACTTTGAGGCAGTGACGCTTCGTCTGTCGCTGCAGGAAGTTATCGAAGGCGTTGTCGTGGAGACGACGAGCTTTGGTGCGTTCATCTCCCTGGGCCCGATTGATGCGATGCTGCACATGAGTCAGATAACTGATGAGTACATCGATTATGATGAGAAGAACTCCCGGCTTGTCTGTAAGGACACCGGCAGGACACTTGCGGTCGGCGACACGGTGCGCGCACGCGTGGTTGCTCTGTCGCTGAACGAACGCGAGCCGCGTGAGTCGAAGATCGGTCTTACCATGCGTCAGCCGGGTCTTGGAACGCTTGCATGGATTGAGGATGAGCGCAACCGCGAGCAGGCTGAGAAGGAGCGGAAGTAATGGCACCGAAGCGGACGTCGAAGAAGATGCTGCAGGCATGCCGGAACTGTCACAAGGTGCTTGAGGCCGATAAGGTCCAGTGTCCGGAGTGTCAGGGTAATGCACTGACAACCGAGTGGTTCGGGTATCTGGTTATCATCGATTCCCGCCATTCGGATGTTGCGAAAAAGATGAATATCGACTACAACGGCCGTTACGCCCTTAAGGTCAGATAATGCTTGTTCTCCCGTCGGAACACCGAGGGCTGTTCAAGCAGCCTTTTGGAACCCTTTTTCCCGAATTTTCTGATATTGTTCCGATGATCTCCGGCAGAATGCTGTGTACGGTTGGTGATGTGGTGACACATTCGGCGCTGTCGCGCGGAATTATTCCTGCTGTAGGGGTTATCGATGGTCTGACGATGCGGTCCCCGTATCTTGAGATGCCTGAGATCTCCCAGCATATTCTGCATGTGAAAAATCCTGCCGGAACGATCACCGATGAGCTGGTGGAAACGCTTGCAGAGGCGGTCACATCGACGCCATGCGTGATTATGGTGGATGGAGAAGAGGATCTTGCGGTTCTCCCGCTGATCGGGCTTCTGCCTGATGATGCACTGGTGATCTACGGCCAGCCAAACGAAGGTGTGGTTCTCTGTTCAGTGACGCCTGAGCTGCGGCAGCGTGCGGATTATCTTTTGTCCTGTTTTGTTCGTTGTTGAACTGGGCCACTTGTTCATTTTTAATTCTGTGTCGCCCACGGAAAACACTGAACACACCGAATTCCACAGAAAAAAAAACATCACGGAGCAGACGTGAACATCACAGAATACTAAATAATCTATTCCGTGTTGTTCACGTCTGCTCCGTGATGTTGATAATTTCCGTGTGTTCGGTGTTTTCCGTGGGCGGCTCATGAATAGAGGTGCTACGCCTAAGAATGCACCAGTATTAAATATCCTGCATTCCAATAATTGTGGGATATCGATGGAGATTAAGATCACCTCAAATACCAGAAACGAGCTTTTAAGCCGTAATGAGGTTGCGTTTACCGCAGTATATGACGGCGCAACCCCAGCCCGTGCAGATATCGGAGCAAAAATCGCAGCAATGCAGAATACCCCGGTCGAAAGTCTGATCCTCTCTTCCCTGAAGGGACGCTTCGGAACCAAAGCCGTTACCGGCGTTGCACGCATCTATGACTCTGTTGACGCACTGAATGCAACTGAGCGTGCATTCCTGATTGCCCGCGGAAAGCCAAAGGCAGAAAAGGAGGAGTAATATCATGGCAGCAAAGAAGAAGGCAGCAAAGGAATCCCAGAAACGCAGTGAACTTTACTCCGTTGATGGACAGGGAAAGGCAACCACCGCTCACCGCCACTGCCCGCGCTGCGGTCCGGGAGTCTTTATGGGCGAACACTCTGACCGTTTCGCCTGCGGTAAATGCGGATATACTGAGTTTAAGCAATAAAATACATTATTATGCCCGAAACAAGGGTTCTTGGCATTGAAGGAACAGCATGGAACTTCAGTGCCGCTGTTTTTGATGAGGATCTGGTCTGTCTTGAATCCTCGCCGTACGTACCTCCGCACGGAGGAATTCATCCGCGCGAAGCTGCCCAGCATCATGCGGCGGTCGCTGCTGATGTGATTGGAAAAGTTCTCGAAAAAGCCGGAGATGATATCGATGCGGTCGCGTTCTCGATCGGGCCGGGTCTTGGTCCGTCACTGCGGACAGCAGCGACTGCGGCACGGTCTCTTGCGCTGAAATTCGGCGTTCCGTTAATCGGCGTGAACCATTGTGTTGCTCATGTGGAGATCGGACGCTGGTACACGAAGTTTTCCGACCCGATTGTGCTCTATGCATCAGGTGCAAACACGCAGGTGCTCGGGTTTTTGAACGGACGCTACCGAATTTTTGGTGAAACACTGGACATCGGATTAGGGAACGCTCTGGACAAGTTTGCCCGCAGTCATGATCTCCCGCATCCGGGAGGGCCGATCATCGAGGAGATGGCGAAGAAAGGAAGCTACATTCCGCTTCCCTATACAGTGAAAGGAATGGATCTGGCCTTCTCCGGTCTGATGAGCGCGGCAAAGGAGGCAACCGCACGCGGCGAGTCGATGGAGGATGTGTGCTTCAGTTTTCAGGAGACTGCGTTTGCGATGTGTGTCGAGGTCACGGAACGTGCGCTCGCCCACACCGGAAAGGATGAGGTAATTCTCGTCGGCGGTGTTGGTGCAAACAGCCGCCTTCAGGAGATGCTCAGGCTCATGTGCGAGGAGCGCGGCGCACGCTTCATGGCACCGCCGCGGGTCTACATGGGCGATAACGGTGCGATGATCGCCTACACCGGAAAAATCATGCTGGAGGCAGGCTCCACGATCTCTGTTGCAGACTCTGTGGTGAATCCTGGATTTCGGTCCGATCAGGTTGAGGTGACCTGGCGGAGCGATGCGGGCGAGCTGTTTGCCCCTGGTCAGTCCGAGACTGCGGAGCGCGGAGCAGAAGCCGCCGTGGACCTGACCGGAACCGACGCGGTGAAGACGCGGCTGTCAAAGGGATACCGCGTGCCTCAGCTGGATGCGGCGCTGATTGCGGAGCGGACACGTGCCGAAGCGCGCTGTATTGCTGCAGCGCGCAGGGGAGGCGTGCCGGTGCCGGTGATCCGCGATGTTACGGAGCATACGATTGTGATGGAAAAACTGGACGGCGATGTGCTGAAGTATGTTATCAACGATGCGTACGCATTCGCAGCCGGAGTCTCGGTTGGCAAACTGCACAAGACAGGCATCGTGCACGGGGATCTGACAACCTCGAATATGATCTGGCAGAATGGACGCGTGTATCTGATCGACTTCGGTCTTGCCCAGATGACGGATGAGATTGAGCCGCGCGGTGTAGATCTGCATGTGCTGTTCCAGACGCTGGAGAGCACGACGGCTTCGCCAAAACCCCTGAAGCAGGCGTTCTGTGACGGATACCGCTCGGCATTTGCCGATGCGGATGCGGTGATCGAACGCGAGGTTGAGATTGAGCTGAGGGGGCGGTATCTGTGATCACGGTTGTTACCGGAAACAAAAACAAGGCAGCCGAGGTTGCGGCATTCTTCGCAGGCATTGCTGAAGTGACGCATGTCGACTTCACCTGCATTGAGCCTCAGGCCGACACGGTGGAGGAGATTGCACGCGCGAAGGCAGAGCAGGCATATGCGGCGCTGAACGTGCCGTTAATCGTGGATGATACCGGACTCTTCATTGATGCGCTGTCCGGGTTTCCCGGCCCTTATGCGGCATATGTGCAGGATACGATTCGTAATGCAGGTGTTCTCCGGCTGATGAACGGGGTTGCCGACAGACGTGCACGTTTTGCGACCGCGGTTGCTTATGCGGACGAGAGCGGTGTCCGCGTATTTTCCGGAACCGTTGAAGGAGAGATAACGACTGCCGAACGCGGGACGGAAGGGTTTGGCTATGATCCGATATTTGCGGTGGGCGTGAGCACGCTTGCCGAGATGTCGATGGAGGAAAAGAACAGCCTGTCCCACCGCGCCCGTGCTCTTGCGGCGTTTCGTGAGTGGTACATAACCTCGCGATGAGCGTAATGGTTAATATGACTCAGCACCCACATTATAGAACTCAATATAACGGGGTTATTCATAGATGAGATTCCCAGAAGCAGAGGCAAGACTTCTTAATGTACAAGTTTGCATGAAATGCAATGCACGTAACGCTTTCCGCGCAACCACCTGCCGCAAGTGCGGCTCAACGTCCCTTCGCCCGAAGAACAAGGAACGCAAGGCATAATCTTCAATATTTTCGGTGCGGTTTTTCCGTCACCGTTCAATTTTTCCTTCAGTCTGTTTTGAAAATGTTTTTTTGTAAAGAAGAGTTACGTGATGTGATTCTGATGCATGTGGCTTTGCTTGGAGTAACCACGATTCGCATGCCTGTGAATCGTGGTTACTTCAAGTGAGTTCTATACAAAAAAAAGTTTAGACCGAGTAGTAGGCCACGCGCTTTCCCTTCTCCCGATACTCGCCCGCATAGGTGTCAAGATTGCGCTTGTAGCCGATTCGGTCAACAAAGCCGAGCTGCTTAAGCTCTTCGCGCACCCGCATCACATCCGCTTCGTCAGACCAGTCTGCGGTGAACACATAGATGACTTTGCGTTCGTCGTACGAGTCATCATTCTCCTTTGCGGTGCTGACCTTTGCACCAATGCCAAGAGTTCCAAGAACGGTTGCGTTGCGAACCTTCTGCCATGCGGCATCAATTTCTTCGGGCGGTAAAAATATCAGCCACTTACCTGCTTCCTCCGCACCCGAAACGCCGGTAGCAACACCGGGGCGGTCCTGTTGTATCCAGTAGGACCGGGTGGTTCTGGTTGGAACGATGCCTTCGCCTGCGATATAGAGTGCGGCAATGTCTGCGGCTGTTCCAAGAGCAGACAGTGCAGAAACCAGCGGGGGATAAGTGTCTTCAAAGATAGTTAGACAGGATGCACAGCGGTCGATCAGATCCGCACCTGCCTCCACCTCACGGTAGAGACAGGTATCCTCCTTTTCCAGTTGCCGCTCCATGAAGATGGTAAACATTCCGAACGCCAGATCAGTCAGTTCCTCTGTCATGATCTCTTCTTCGGTCTCTGTGACTTCGTCTTCGAACATGATTGGTGAACTATTGTATCATTTCGATACATCTTTAGATTTCGTATTGGCGCGTCATGAACAAAAATGAAAAGCCTTTCGTATTGCGAAGACACGAAACATATTATCCCGAGCGTTCTATTACTTAGATACAATGATATGGAAGCGTGACTATGGTCTCATTGCCCGTCAGATTCTGGCATGGGCTGTTATAGGCCTTATCTACGTGGTACTGTTCTCCGTGATCGGCTGGTGGCTTGCCGGAACCGGCATGTTCGGCTCGTACTACCTGTATATGATCATCGGAATGGCAGGAGTTATGGCGCTCGTCCAGTACTTCCTTTCCGACAAGCTGGTGCTGATGTCAACGAAGGCCAAGGTTGTCACCGAGGATGAGGAGCCGAAGCTGTATGCGATGGTAAAAAAACTCGCTGATGAGGCGGACCTTCCGATGCCGCGCGTGGCAATTATGCCCTCGCCGGTGCCGAACGCATTTGCAACCGGCAGAAGCCCGAAGCATGCGGTTGTTGCCGTGACCCAGGCGATCAGAGGCATTCTGACCGATGAGGAACTGGAGGCTGTGCTTGCCCATGAACTGGCGCACGTGAAAAACCGCGACATGCTGACGATGACGATTGGAAGTTTCCTGGTTTCAATCGCAGCGATGATCATCAACAATGCCTTTATCATGGCACTTCTGAGCAGCAACCGCGACAGCGAGAACGGCGGCGGCATTATTGTCTTCATTGTTGCAATGGTAGTGATTGTTATCGTGTATATTGTTGGAACAATGGTTACGATGGCAATTTCCCGGTACCGTGAGTTCTCCGCAGACCGCGGCAGTGCCTATATCACCCGCGATCCGGATGCACTGATTCGTGCGCTGAAAAAGATCTCCGGTAAGATGGAGACGATCCCGCCGGACAAGAAGCGCGAGATTTCTGCAGAGAATTCATTCTATATTATTCCGGCAATCTCCGGCGAGTCGGTGATGGAGCTGTTCTCTACGCACCCGCCTCTTGAGAAGCGTATTGCAAATCTTGAGAAGGTTAAGATGGAGATGCAGGGATACTAATCCCTGATTTTTCCGGTTTTGCCCATAAATGGGTTTATCGATAAACACTGTTCGACGCTGATCGCATTTCAGCCCACGGAAAAACGGAACACACGGAGTTTCACCGAAAAAATATCACGGAGTAGACGTGAACATCACGGAACTCAGATTTGAAACGATATTTCTGTGATGTCCACGTCTGCTCCGTGATGTTTTTTTTTCCGTGAAATTTTCTGCGTGTTCCATTTTTTCGTGGGAGGTCAAGAACTAATAGGCAACACCGATTTTTCCTTTGAGAGAAAAATCCGGCAGATTTAATTACTTCAAATATACACCTATATAACGCAAGGCACTGATGGTCTAGAGGCATGACTTTGGCCTTCCAAGCCAATAGCCCGGGTTCGAATCCCGGTCGGTGCACTCCCTTTTTGTGGGTTTTTCTTTGGACTCGTGGTCTAGTGGTATGACGTCTCCTTCACACGGAGAAGGTCAGGAGTTCGAATCTCCTCGGGTCCATTCGTTTTTCAAAATCTTCAAAAAAATATCTTCACATTATTTTTCTGAATTGTCTGTTGGATGAAACTTAAGGAAAAAAATACTGGTGTGTATCACACCAAAAAATATCACCGATAGTAGGCAACCAGCGACTCAAACAGCTGCATCATGAACTTATCAGGGACATTGCGGTACAGTCCCTCGCCCACACGTTCCGAGTGCCCCATTTTACCGAGCACGCGGCCATCCGGTGAGGTGATTGCTTCAATTGCCATGAAGGAGTTGTTCGGGTTGAAGTGGATGTCAGATGTCGACTGGTTATCGAGGTCGACATACTGCGTTGCCACCTGACCGTTTGCGATGAGTGCTTCGACGACGTCTGCGCCTGCGAGGAAACGTCCCTCGCCGTGTGAGATCGGGACCGCGAACACGTCGTCCACGTTCACGTGCGACAGCCACGGTGACTTCACCGAGGCGACACGTGTGCGCACAATCCTTGACTGGTGGCGGCCGATGGTGTTGAAGGTGAGCGTCGGTGAGTTTTCATCCACGTCAACGATCTCGCCGTACGGAACAAGACCCAGCTTGATCAGTGCCTGGAACCCGTTGCAGATACCGCAGATCAGACCATCGCGGTTCTTCAGCAGATCATGCACCGCATCCTTGATTTTTTCGTTGCGGAAAAATGCGGTGATGAACTTGCCCGAGCCGTCCGGCTCGTCGCCGCCGGAAAAGCCGCCCGGAATAAAGATCGCATGCGATCTGCGGATGGCTTCTGCCACAGCGTCGACAGAGTTTGCGGTGTCTTCTGCGGTCATGTTGTTGATGACGATGACCTCAGGAACAGCACCGGCACGTGCGACAGCCTTTGCGCTGTCATACTCACAGTTCGTTCCCGGAAACACCGGAATGAGAACGCGGGGATTTGCAACACGGACACGCGGCTTTGCGGTGTTTCGGTCGCGGAAGGTGATCTTTGGAATCGCTGCAGACTCTTGAGAGATGTTGCAGGGGAACACCGACTCAAGCTTTGCCTCATACACCTGCCGGAGGTTTGTGAGCGAAATAGTTTCGCTGCCGAGCCGGAGTTCCGGCACGTCAGTTGTCATGCCGAGAAGCGTGCCAACCGCGTCCGTGCCTTCGTCAAGCTCGAGAATGAACGAGCCGTAGCGGTAGGAGAAGAGGTCGGCGAGGGGCACACTGTCAGCGTACGAAAAGCCGATGTTGTTGCCAAGAGCCATCTTGAAAACTCCTTCGGCAATGCCGCCGGTAACCGGTGTCCAGCAGGAGAGGACCGAACCATTTCGCATCAGCTCAGTTGCACGAGAGAATATTTCCAGAAGCGAGTCTGTTGTTGGCAAACTCTCTGCATCGTATGCAGGAGAGAGAAGGACCACGCGGTGGCCGGGACCTTTGAACTCGTTTGAGATGATGTTTTGGATTTTTTCTGTTGTCACCGCGAACGATATCAGGGTCGGCGGGACATTGAGCTGCTCAAACGAGCCGCTCATCGAGTCCTTGCCGCCGATAGCCCCGATGCCAAGACCCATCTGAGCCGAGAGTGCGCCGAGCAGGGCAGAGGCCGGTTTGCCCCAGCGTTTCGAATCGAGACCCAGTCGTTCAAAATACTCCTGAAACGACAGGTAGACATCAGAGAACTCAGCGCCGGTTGCAACAAGCTTTGCAACGCTCTCGACGACCGCGAGGTACGCGCTGTGATACGGACTCTTCTCTGCAATTGCAGGGTTGTAACCCCATGCCATTAAGGAACAGTCATCGGTGTCGCCGCGTTCAACGGAAATCTTTGTGACCATTGCCTGCACCGGCGTCTGCTGATACTTTCCACCGAACGGCATCAGAACAGCACCGGCACCAATGGTTGAGTCGAACCGCTCGGAGAGTCCGCGTTTGGAACAGATGTTTAAGTCCCCCACAAGTGTGGAGTAGTTTTCGGTGAATGTTCCTGAAAACGGCTTTGTGAATGGTTCCGGCACGGCGAGATCAGCAGAGATGTGTTTTTCCACGCCGTTTGAGTTCAGGAACTCGCGGGAGATATCAACGATCACGTCATCGTTCCATGTCATTACGACACGCGGCTCAGCAGTCACCTCGGCAACGACTGTTGCCTCAAGATTTTCCGCATGGGAAAGCGCGATGAACTTTTCAGCATCAGCTGCTGCGACGACGACAGCCATTCGTTCCTGCGACTCGCTGATGGCAAGCTCGGTGCCGTCAAGGCCGTCGTACTTTTTCGGAACCGCGTTGAGATTGATCGAGACGCCGTCAGCGAGTTCGCCGATCGCAACCGAGACGCCGCCTGCACCAAAGTCATTGCAGCGTTTGATGAGTGTGGATGCGGCAGGGTTTCTGAACAGACGCTGGATTTTTCGTTCCTCAGGAGCGTTTCCTTTCTGCACCTCGGCACCGCAGGATTCGAGGGACTCGGCTGTGTGGGATTTGGAGGAGCCGGTCGCACCGCCGCAGCCGTCCCTGCCGGTCCGGCCGCCGAGGAGAATTATTTTGTCGCCCGGAACAGGGGACTCGCGGCGGACGTTTGCGGCCGGCGCTGCACCGATGACGGCTCCGACCTCCATGCGTTTTGCGACGTAGCCGGGGTGGTAGAGTTCGTCCACCATGCCGGTTGCCAGACCAATCTGGTTGCCGTAGGAGCTGTAGCCGGCTGCCGCGGTGGTGACGATTTTTCTCTGGGGGAGTTTGCCTGGGAGGGTCTGGTCAACCGGCGCAAGCGGGTTTCCAGCACCGGTCAGACGCATGGCCGCGTATACGTATGCTCTGCCGGAGAGCGGATCGCGGATTGCGCCGCCGATGCAGGTTGCGGCACCACCGAACGGTTCGATCTCGGTCGGGTGGTTGTGGGTTTCGTTTTTGAATAAGAGCAGCCAGTCTTCGTCTTTGCCGTCAACGGTGACGGTTATTTTGACGGTGCAGGCGTTGACCTCTTCGGACTCGTCAAGCTTTTCGAGCTTACCTTCGGAACGCAGATATTTTACGGCGATGGTGCCGATGTCCATGAGGTTGACCGGTTTGGTGCGGTTGATTTTTTTGCGCACGGAAAGGTAGTCGTCGAAGGCTTTTTGGAGGAGCGGGCTTTCTGTTGTTACGGAGTCGAGGGTTGTCAGGAAGGTGGTGTGGCGGCAGTGGTCTGACCAGTAGGTGTCGATCATCTTAATTTCGGTGATGGTCGGGTCGCGGCCTGCGGTTCTGAAGTACTGCTGGCAAAAGGCGATGTCGCCTGCGTCCATGGCAAGGCCGAATGATTTGACGAAGTCAGCAAGGCCTGCGGCGTCGAGACTGCAGAAACCGGTCATGACGGAGACTTTCTCCGGGGCTGCGCAAACAAGTCCAAGGGTTGCAGGGAGTTCGAGGGATGCTTCACGGCTTTCGATCGGGTTGATGACGTATTTTTTGATGGCGGCGAGGTCGTCGTCGCTGATGTTTCCGCCGATGACATAGATGCGTGCGGTTTTGATGATTGCGCGTTCTTTTTGGGATATCAGCTGGATACACTGGGCTGCGCTGTCGGCACGCTGGTCGAACTGACCGGGGAGGAACTCGACGGCGAAGATTCGTTCACTGTTCCGGAGGGGGACGGCGTCAGAGACGATGTCAAGCTGGGGTTCGGAGAAGACGGTGTGTTTGGCGTATTCGAAGAGGTCGCGGTCGATGTTGTCGGCGTCGTAACGGTTGATGATCCGAAGCGTTGTGATGTTTTGCATGCCGAGCAGTGTGCGCAGCTCGCCAAGAACTGCGTTTGCTTCATTGGCAAGAGCCGGTTTTTTCTCAACGAATACTCTGAAAACCATGGTTAATTCCTTTTGTTCGTCTCCGATATGGTATATATTATAGGAAGAGAGAGGAGTTATTAGTTTGCTGTTGGGTGAAGCGGGGAAGAAAAAATTATTGGAAAATAAACCAGTTCACCCGAAGCAGACCCAGCGATCATAAATCGGATCGCGCTCATTCTCCCATATCTCAAGATCGTGATCAACCTCATGCGCCCAACCCTTCACCCACTGCGCCTCCTCCTCAGTTGCAACCGTGATAAGCGTCTCCGCAGTAATCCCTGCAAGCTCCTCAACAATCGGCCGCCACAGATCCTGCGTATACACATACATCTGGCCGAACATAATTCCAAGACCCCGGTCCGCGTCCGGCAGATATGCCGACGCAACCGTCCCGTCAATACAGACCGTCCCTTCCGGCGTCAGGCGGCCGGACGAAAGACCCAGCGCAAGCAGTGCAGGATCATTATCATACGCAAGCGGAACACCGCCCATCTCACGAACAATCATCGAACCAATACCCGAACCCGCGCACGCATCAAGACAAAGCCCCGGAGCAGAATTCCCCCAGACCTCATGCAGCAGATCGCGAACCTTCTCAATCCGGTCACCCGGCAGATCCTCACGGGCAGGAGCAACCTCCGCAAGAAGAATCTCGGAAAAATGTGCACGCAGCGCATCATCAATCGCAGATCGCGGCTCCTGATAAATATCACCATCAGCCGCAGAAAACAGCGCAAACTCCTGCTCGGTAGGACTCCGGAAACACCAGCTCGTCCCAACCCACTCATCCTCAGCACAAACAGCAAACAGCACCGGATTCTCCAGATCATCAATCAGCATCCGTGCGCCGCCAGACTCCAGCTCCGCCTCACAGATCAGAACGCCCGGCTCACCATTATTCACCAGCGACGCATAATCAGGCTCTAAAAACCGGAGAGAATCCAGCTCCAGCATTGCAGAAATGGCACTCATCCCTTCTTCTCCTCAAACCGTCCGATCGTCAGACCCCCGGGCGAACGAATAATCCCGCTCACCAGAGCATCCTCATGCAGCCAGACCTTCTCGCCTGAAACATCGCCAAGAATATCAGCACCCCGCTCAATCCGAACCGAATGGCCGATCACATCACCGTGAACCGCAGTCCGCTCGCCGACCTTCACGCGGCGGACCGCATGAACACCGCCGAACAGCGTCACATCATTGTGCAGAACAAGAGACTTCGCCTTAATGTTTCCATGCAGACGGGAGCTTGAACCAACCTCCATCGGGGTTGAGACCGAGAAGTAACGGAGATCCATCGTCGTCCGCGGCGGAAGCACAAGCGGCTCACTGTTCGCTTCCGAGATCATCGCATTCACCGTCTTCTCCACCTCGGCCTCGTTGTCAAGATGCAGCATCGTCATCACATACAGCAGAAGATAAAGAATCACCGGCATCGGATTTCTGATGCTGATGTCGCCGAACGCCTTGAACTCCTTTTCGATGAAAACATTATCGCCGATATCAAGATTCCCGCCGACCGTCAGCTTGCCGTGAACCTTTACCCCCTCTCCGAGATACGCATCGCCGTTGCAGATGACCGTTCCGCTGATCTCGCAGAAGTTATCAATTCGAAGATCCCCTTCGGCAACAACATCACCGGTCAGCTTACAGAACTCGCAGATGACGATGTCGTTGCCGTAAAGACCGTAGTCAATGTCGCAGTGATCGCCCACGAGAATATCGTTCTTCGTTTTGAGGATGCGCTCCTGCAGCTCGGTTTTATCCGGCAGAATACACTTCTTAAACAGCTCGGCGGTCGCAATCGCCGCAACCGCAGACTCCTCGCGGTACGCTGATCCGGTCTCCGTTTCAGGGACGCACTCAGGTTGTTCCTCAATTTCTACCGCAGGTATTGCATCATCCTGGGAAAGCTCCGCTTCGGGAATGGGTTCTGCGACGATGATTCGTTTTTTTCCTTCTGCCATTGCTTCACCCTGTCTTATAAGTAATATCGTTATGCGCCGTACTTATGGGTTTTGTCAATGAGATCAAGAAGGATCGGCATGAGATCACCGCCCGAAATCCGGCACAGAGCGCCGGCCGCGCAGGAAATTTCATCGTACGCGGTGACGCGGTCGACTCTCGTGCCGTCGCCGCGGATGATCAGCGGGACAGGGTCGGCGCTGTGCTCTTTAATGGTGCACGGTGTTGAGTGGTCACCGCAGACGGCGATCATCAGCCCCGGCATCTCCATGAACGGCCGAAGTTCCTTGTCGATCTTTTCAAGGAAGTCCTTCTTTTCGGCAGCCTTGCCGTCATGACCGTACTCGTCTGCGTTTTTGATATTGAAGAGAACAAAGTCCTGCGTTGCAAACTCGTTAAGAACGAGTCTGACCTGTTCATCAAGCGAAGTGTCAGGATTCACCGGAACACGTTTGAGACCAACCGAACTGCCGATGCCGGCAATAAGGGCGGCTGCGGCAACGACACTGCCGGAGAGTCCGTGACGTTCCTCGAACGGTTCGTAGACGCCCATGACCCCGCTTCCCCGGATGAGGATGGTGTTCGCCGGATTTTTGCCTGCGGCTTTGCGGGCAAGGTTGACCGGATGATTCTTCAGAATGTTTTCTGCCTGACGGCAGAACTCGTTGCAGACCTCGGCGGTGAACAATGCCGAATCAGTGTCAGAGCCTTCGGAATGAATGGTCTTGGGCGGAATGCCGGTGATTTTGGGGTCGTTGCTGGAGACGTCAGCCGAGAGGCCTTTGCCGCGAAGGGCAAGAGCCGCACGGTGGCCGGTGCCCGGCTCGAACTCGATGGTGACTCCGTATTTGCTGAGGTCAACACCGTCGCGGACTGCTGCAGATATCTCGGTGGTGTCGGCAATTCTTCCGGCGCGGCGGTCAATCACATTGCCCGCATCGTCAAGAGTCGCATAATTGGCACGGAACCCGATCATGCCCGGCTCCATCTGAATGCCGCAGCCTGCCGCCTCCAGAGGTCCGCGGCCGGTATAGTATTGCTGGGGAGGATAGCCGAGGATGCTTAAGTGGGAGGTGTCTGAGCCTGCACGGATTCCCGGGGCGACCGGGTCCATGATACCGCAGATGCCGGTTGCGGCAAGTTCGTCGAGGTTGGGAATGCGGGCAGCCTCGAGCGGTGTTTTTCCATCCAGACATTCGCATGGACGGTCACCCACGCCGTCGATGATGAGAAGAAGTATTTTGGATGCTGTCATTACCAGAACTGTTGGACGGGTAAGACTAAGTGCATTGTGTTGTGTATGAAAACGATCAAAGAAAAACAGTAGCGAGGAATGGATTTGAACCATCGGTCTACGGGTTATGAGCCCGTCGGGATCTCCTGACTACCCCACCTCGCTTCTAATGCTTGGGATAACATATCCGCCGTGTGCAGATAAATAGGTTTCTGTTTTTTATGAGTCGCCCACGATTCGCATGTCTTCGTCATAGCTCCGCCCACGGAACACACTGAACACACGGAAATTTCACAGAAAAACATCACGGAGCAGACGTGAACATCACGGAAATTTAAAAAAAAGTTTCAAAAATTATTTTGCGAGAGTTCGAAAATATTTTTTTGAGTGAGAGTTACGTGATGTTTTTTTTCGGTGAAATTCAGTGGCCGTCCGCTTTCACAAAATATTTCTGAAAAAAATTTCAAAAATTATTTCGTGAGAGTCTGAAAATATTTTTTTGAGTGAGAGTTCCGTGATGTTTTTTTCGGTGAAATTCTGTGGCCGTCCACGTTCATAAAATATTTTTGAAAAAAATTTCAAAAATTATTTCGTGAGAGTTCGAAAATATTTTTTTGAGTAAGAGTTCCGTGCTGTTCACGTCTGCTCCGTGATTTTTTTCCGTGCCTATTCCGTGTACTCAGTGTGTTCCGTGGGCGGAGCTATGATGAAGGCATACGCCTCGTGGACGGAGCTACGACGAAGGCATGCGACGCAGAAATATCTTGGCATACACTCATTAAGATAATCTGCCCATATTTTCTGTATGGACGATCCCGAACTGGAACAGCTGAGAAAAAAGCGTCTCGAGGAACTCGCAGTAGCGGTCCCGCCGCCGGAGGGATGGCCGATAGTGCATCTCACGGAATACAACTTCAATCAGGTGACATTGCAGAGACCAAAAGTCGTGATCGACTTCTGGGCGGAATGGTGCGGGCCCTGCCGGTACTTCGGGCCGATCTTTGAAGAGATGTCAACCGAGTTCCCGGAGGTTCAGTTCTGCAAATGCGACACAGACCGCAACCACGGCATCGCAACCCAGCTGCACATCACCAACATCCCGCTCGTCATGTACATCCGTGACGGAACAGCCGTCCGGATGCGGGCAGGAGCAATGTCTGCGGAAAAGTTCCGCGAAGAGCTGACACAGGTATTCAGAACTGATGACACTGTTTGAGTCCTTTCATCCGACCCTGCAGGAGGTGCTTCTCTCAGGACTTGGCTGGAGCGACCTCAGACCCGTGCAGGAGGAGACCTGCCGCGCCGTAGCTTGCGGCGCAGACGTCGTGGTGCTTGCGCCGACCGCAGGAGGAAAAACCGAGTCCGCATTCATTCCGGCAATCGATGCCCTGCTCAAATCAGGATCAAAGGGCCTGGGACTGATCTACATCTCGCCCCTCAAAGCGCTCATCAATGATCAGGAGGATAGAATCCGGCTGATGTGCGAACGGGCAGGCCTCATGGTCGCCTCGCAGCACGGAGATGTTGCAGCACGCGACCGGTGGAAGTTTTCCGGCGAAGGCGACCTGCCGAACATTCTTCTCACAACCCCAGAGTCCCTCGAAGTGCTGCTCGGCGACCCGGACTCGCGGTCCGCATTTTCTGCGGTGCGGTTTGTGATAATCGATGAGATTCACGCATTCATGGAAACCGACCGCGGCGTTCACCTCCGCTGCCTTTTAGACAGGCTTGAGTTTTCCAAAAACCATGTCCAGCGAATCGGGCTTTCGGCAACGGTGGGCAACCCAAAGGAGCTGCTCGCATGGATGTCGGGACCTGCAAGAAAACAGCAGCTGGTACAGATACCATCCCCCAAACAGCCGAAACAGTTCACGTTCGTGGTGGAGGAGGACTTTTTCCGACAGGTAAGGGCTGTCGCATCAGCCGTCCGGGGAAAAAAAGCGCTCGTGTTTGTGGACAGCAGGAGTTTTGCCGAGCGGCTGATGGCACCGCTTGCAGAGCTGGTGCCAAACGTGCATATCCATCACTCCTCGGTCTCAGCAGACGACCGTGCGGCTGCCGAAGCCGCGTTTGATCAAAGCGGCGGAACCTGTGTTATCTGCACGAGCACGATGGAGCTTGGGATCGATATCGGCGACCTCGACCTCGTCGTGCAGTACGGGCCGCCGAAAACCGTCGCTTCATTTCTGCAGCGGCTGGGCCGCACCGGCAGGCGCGGGAAACCTGCGGCGATGACCTTTGTGCTGGAAAAACCCTGCGACCTTCTGATCAGTGCAGCAGCGATCGAGTCTGCGATGCTGCACGAGACTGAGCCGCTGCATGCACCATCGCATGCATACCATGTCCTCATCCAGCAGCTGTTTCTTCTTCTGAAAAACCGGTGCGGCGGGATTGGCAGAAAAACAGTTCAGACAGAGATGCGGTCTCTTGCACCGTTTGCAGCGGTGCCTTCGGAAAAAATATCTCAGCTTCTGGAGTATCTCGCAGACAGAGAATATCTGAGCAGGGACGGAGATCTTTTCTCGCCGGGCCCCCGTGCCGAGCGGGAGCTTGGCAAGTCCAACTGGATAGCACTCATCTCGGTGATTCATGATGCCGGAGGATACCTTGCCGTTCTTCCGGACGGGACGGTTGTTGGAACGCTTGATCCGCGGTTCGTCGGCAGTGAGCCGGGAAAAACATTCTCCTTCACCGGCAAAAGCTGGCGTCTGCTGTTCCGCGATGATGTCCACAAACGTGCGCTTGTGGAGCCTGCGGCGTATCCCGGGGATGCAAAGCGGCCGTTCTGGAGCGGAAGCGGCACTAACCGCGGGGGGGATGCTTCGCCCACGGTCTGCAGAGCGGTCTGTCACATTCTGGAGCGGGGCTCAACCATTCTTCCGCTGCCGGATGATCAAAAGGAGATGCTCAACGACCTCATCCGCATGCTGCCTGATGACTTCGTGCCAGACACAGTTCACGTGCGTGCGGAGCCTGAGGTCACCGGATGGTCGGTAGTGGTCGCGACGTTCCTTGGCGCACGGGCCAACATGGTTCTCGCACGACTGCTGAAGAACCGGCTCGACGGCGGCGGGCGCCACAGCCTTCGCTATGATCAGTTTGCGATCCGCATCTTTGACTGGGACAGTGCGGACGCGGCAGAAAGGGTTGCAAGAATTTTGCTGGAAATTTCAGAGACAGATTTGTCTGCACTCGCAGCCGAACTGCCTGAGCTGCCGGACACAACATGGAAGTTCGGCAGTATGCTGCCGCGGGATATGTTTGCCGAGATGACGGCTGATGAGTACTACCGGCTTCCTGAGGTTATTGCAGGGATAACTTCAGTGAGAGTGAGTGATGGTCGTTGAGGCTTGTCTTTCGTGGAGGATGTTGGGCTCTCGTTTGGAATAACCACGGATCACACGGACATTTCACTGAGCTTCACTGAATGCACAGAGAATGCCTGCGGCGCCGAAATGCACGGAAAGATTACCAATACAATATTTCCCCTCCCTCATTTTTTTCAAAAATATGTGATACCACGAAAATATTTAGCCGATTTGTTCTGGAAAAAAGTAAACGGGTCAGTGGTGAACGTGGATTTGCGGTTTTCTTTTCTCATGCGGCCACATAGACCACTCAAACGATACATCAATTTTCCAGAAAAACAACCAAATCTATTGTGATATCACACCGCAAAAAAAATTAGAGAGAGCGTGCCGAAAGTTCTGCGGCGATCCGTTCCTCGGCGATTTTTTTGTAGCCCTCATCGATCTCAAACCCGATGAAAGGAATACCAAGCCGCACCGCGGCAACAGCTGTGCTGCCGATTCCCATGAACGGATCCATCACCAGACCGCACCGGTCAACGCCATGATCCTGAATGCACATCTCCGGTAACCGCACGGGAAACACCGCCGGGTGGGGACGTTCCTCGCGGATCGTTTCGTAAGGGATGAACCAGGTGTTTCCGCGGTCACGGAGATCCTGTTTCTTCTTCACCCACCGCTTCACATTACTTTTGTCCTGATAGGGGACGCCCGTTGCCAGCCGGTCGATTGGAACCTCGCCGGTTTTCGTGAAGTGGAAGATAAACTCATGGCAGTCGTTGTGAAACCGGAGACTGTTGATCGGCTTGTAGTGACCGACCGCAACGCCGTTTTCAGGAATGCCTGAAGTGTAGAACCTTCCCATGTCAGCCTTCGGAAGAGCAATGGATTTGATCCAGTGGATCATGTTCTGCAGAACAAAACCGTTTCTCCGAAACTGCATCGCAACATCCATCGGAATCCAGGGGTCCTTCAGACTGCCGCCGACATTCAGGTAAAAGGATCCGGCATCAGAGAGAACTCTTGCAGAAGCCCTGGCAACATCCTCCATCCAAAGAAGATACCCATTACGGGGAACGGTGTCGTCATAGGTCGTATAGGGTTTGCCGATATTATAGGGGGGTGAGGTCACGATAACGTCAACCGAACCGGCAGGGAGCCTGTTCATGCCGGTGATGCAGTCGCACAGATGGATGATCCCTGGTTCAGTCATGGCTCAAGAATTTTTACGATGGTTATCTCATAGGTGATCGTCTCGCCGGCAAGCGGATGGTTCGCATCAACCGTGACGCTTTTGTCGGTCACGCTGACAACCATCACAAGGCATGGCTTGTTCATGACCTCGACCCTGATTATCTCACCCGGGACCGGCTCATGATCAAGCGTGAGCTTTTTCCGCTTCATGGTGACGACGAGTTTCCGGTGATATCGTCCGTACGCCTTTTCCGGCGGCAGGATGACGGTGACGGTCTCGCCTTCAGCTCTGCCGAGCAAAGCCTCTTCAAATGCAGGATTGATCTGTTTTTTGCCGAGCGTGACCAGTACCGGTTCACCCTTGCTGGTATCCTCAAACACTTCGCCGTCCGGACGCCTGCTGATGAAGTGAAGCAGCAGCGTGCTGGTCGGAAGAACACCGGTCATGGATATCTGTATGTCTGGTATGGTACAATTATGTTTTGACTGGACATGTTGATTTTTTAAAACGCGAATAGCACAAATAGCGCGAATGAAAAAAATCGCCAATGGCGATTTTTCAAAAAAAATTACATTTGTGTCTCGAATGAGAAAAATCTGTCAAACATTCTGTGACGTTAGTTCTCAAAAATCGCCATTGGCGATTTTTCATTCCGCGAAGCGGTGAGCAGGCCGCAGGCATGCGATTCGCGCTATTCGCGTTTCCTCTACATAACACCAAAGGCAAGCAATTCCGCGTTTCAGATATCTACTGCTCTCTCGGGACCTCACAGACGCCGAAGTCGCCCTTCTTGATTCTCTGCAGAGACAGCCAGAAGAACAGCGACACAATACCGATCGTCAGTATCGGTGCAATCCAGATCGGAATCTCAATACCGAACCCTTCGCTGCACATGATAAGACCAAGCGTAAAGATCGAGTACATCGCACCGTTTTTCAGATATGCGTATTTACGAATGTTATCGATGTTGCGAACCGTAAGCTCACGCACAATAATAGCACCAATACCATTACCGATCAGAATCAAAGGAACCGACATCGTAAACGCAAACGCACCGATAACGCCATCGATCGAAAACGTCGCATCAATCACCTCAAGAAGCATCAGCTTACTGATATCAGACTGATTGGAAGAACCGCTCTCAAGCTCGGCCGACTTCTTATCAGCAAACAGCCGGAAACCCTGCATAATGAAAAAGATCGCCGACCCGCCCACGGCAGCAACCGCAAGAAGAGCATTGATCTGGGCCGCAGTATAACACACAATGAACAGCACGATCGCCGCAACCGCATAAAACCACGGACCCTGCCTTGACATCGCACGCTCCCCCGGAACAATACAGTTTTTCTGCTCCGCCATCAGCCAGTGGAGGAACAAAAATATCATAAAAATTCCTCCGGCCAAAAGCAAAAACGGTGCACTCTGCTCAATCGCCGCAGACGCAGTTGCATCATCCGAAAACGTTGCCGTCAGAGCACCGATCGGGCCAAGGGACGGTGTCGAAAACCAGATGATAAGCCACGGCAGAACACCGCGGATACCAAAAACCGCGATGATAATACCCCAGGTCAGGAACCAGCGGCGCGCCCATGCCTTCATCGTGGACAAAATATCGGCATTGATGATTGCATTATCGATACTTGCCACCGTCTCAAACGCGACAAGACCGAGTACCACCAGTACGGCGTATGCAATCTCCATGGTAAATAGGGACATGTTTGGGCTGATATGTAATTAATACTCTCATCCGGTCAGGTCAGCACTGTACTACCCATTATTCGTCATAGCTCCGCCCACGGAACACACTGAGTACACGGAATAGGCACGGAAAAAAATCACGGAATCAAGAAAATAATTCATTTGATATGAAAAATCAAATTCCAATCCCATTTTCATTCGGTGGTTTGAACATCAGTATTAGAAATATTTCCGTACTGTTCACGTCTGCTCCGTGATGTTTTTTTCCGTGAAATTTCCGTGTGTTCCTGCGAAGCAGTAAGCAGGCCGGAGGCATGCGTTCCGTTTTTCCGTGGGCGGAGCAGTGAGCAGCTCAGAAATAAAGACACAACCCCCTTGTCACGTGCGATCCTTTTATCATTTCTGGATATGATCTAATCATCATGAAGCTCTATCTGATCAGTCTGACACTCCTAGTACTCCTGCTTGCCGTACCAACCGCAATGGCTGACGAGACCGTCAGCAAACTCACAGTAGACTCAATACCCGGAGGAGCCGATCTCAGAATATCAGATCAGTTCGTCGGCTACACACCAACAACAGTCGAAGTCCCCGGAGGATCAACCGTCTCGGTCATGATTCAGCGGCACGGCGGATCCTATGACATCTGGCGGGGATCGGTCTATGTTCCCAAAGGAGAACACATCACCTACACCGCAAAACTCTACAAAACCGAGGACAAAATCCGCACCACCGGCTACTTGGTCGTCACCTCCAACGCCGAAGGCGCTGAGGTGTATCTGGACAACGGATACATCGGAGTAATCACGGACGGAAGGCTCGCCAAAGATGAGATCCGGCTCGGACTCCATCAGGTACTGGTACAAAAACCCGGCTACACCACCTACACCAAACTCGTTGAAGTGCTGCCGAAAAATATTGCCACAACAACCGTTGAAGCAGACCTCACACCGCTTGCAACAGCCGCAACAGTGGTCCCAACAACAGAAGCAGTGCCCCCCGCACCAACCAAATCCCCAAGCCCCCTCATCGGATTTGCCGTACTCGGACTCCTTGCAGCGGTCCGAAAAATCGGGCGATGAGTTTAATAGATCCGAAGATGAGGTGTTAGTATGAAAAAACAGATATGCATAATTCTTATATCCATATGTCTCCTCGCATCCGTTGGAGCGGCAGCGGTTGCGGCAATGGAAAGCGATGAAGGAAGACTGACCATCAACTCAGATCCAGACGGAGCTGATGTCTGGGTATCAGGAAAGTTTGTCGGATACGCTCCGGTATCAGTAATCGTTCCGGGTGACGCAATGATCAATCTCCGCGTCGAAATTCCAGGAAACACGTATGATATATGGAGAGGCTCGGCATATGTTCCCGCAGGACAGGATGTCAGCATGACGGTTCCGGTCAGCAAGAAGACAGAACACTCCAAGGACTTCGGTATTGTCGTGGTCAGCTCAAATGCCGAGGATGCCGAGGTGTACATGGACAACAGCTACTATGGAAAAATCTCCGGCGGATCCTTGTCCATCGACAACGCGAAGCTTGGTCTGCATTATGTACAGGTAAAGAAGGACGGGTACGACGATTATGCGATGATGGTTGATGTGAAGCCGAAAAATCTGGCAACCGCAAATGTTGTTGCTGATCTCAAGTCGACAGCAGGTGCAGTAACCACTACCACGGCGGCGGCAGGATCAACGGTCCCAGCAGCTCCGACCAAAGCGCCGGTCTGTGCCCTTCTGCCGGTACTCGCACTGCTTGGTGCAGCAGCAGTCGTGCGAAGATGAATGTGCTGTCCTTCTCGGACAGCGAGTCCAGATATTTTATTGAAAAAACTGTCCGTGATCTTATCGCGGCAAAGGAAACAGCGCAGGCAATGGAAAAAATCGGTGCTGCTCTTGGCAGCTACACCATTTTTGATCTCCAGTACATCGGCGGCGGCATTCAGCGCGAGGTGGGAAAACTCCCAAATCCGTACCGGAGGTGCTATCAGCCCTACAGTTCTGATCTGCTGAATCAGTACCATGCGTTCATGACAAAGTACCGGATGAACTGTTTTACGGCTCACCCGTTTAAAGATCCTGAGTTGTGGCGTACATACTGGGATATAACGCCGGTTCAGTGCTTTGTGAAAAGCAGATCACCAAACGATCCGTTTCCGCAGCTTGAGCATCCGATGACCAAGCTGTTTTACCGGCTGGTCTACGGGTATGTGATGCTGATCGAGGGCGGGTACGGCCATCCAATCGGGATGCCGTTTCCGGGAGGGGCGGTGATCAGACGTGACGGCGACAAAGTTCTCTGTCCGATTCGTGAGAAGGAGAGGGATTTTCCAACAGCGTTGTGTAATTTCTGTCCGGCCGAGCAGGATCCCGAGTACCGTTGAGTGCTGCCTTGTGTGAAAAACGCGAATGACGCGAATAGCGCGAATAAAAAATCGCCAATGGCGATTTTTCAAATAAGAGTTACGCGGCGGTGAATGTTTTGTATTATGAAAAATGTTGATTGGAAAAGTGGTGAGTGGGCACTATGAAAAAAAGAACCGCAAATCCACGCAAATCTCGCTCGCTAACGCTCGCTCCGCAAATCGCGTTTGCAAACCGCTGCTCTCCGTCTGCCGGAACCGGCAGTAACGGAGTCGCTATCGCGACCACAGCTGCAAACGCTGGACGGCGCCATTCGGGCGCCGCCTGAGGAACTGGATAATCTCAAATTAATCTGCATCAATACTTTTCAGCAATGACGGCGCCCGACTGGCGCCGTCCAGCGTTTGCCGTCGCGGTTGCGATAGCAACGAGCCCGCCGGAATCCGGCGGGATGAGAGCGACGAACAGCAAACGCGATTTGCGGAGCGAGCGTTAGCGAGCGAGATTTGCGTGGATTTGCGGTTTTTTTACCTCATCATGCCCAATTGCCACTCTCCCAAACAATATTTTTTATAATACAAACATTCGCGATTTCTTAAGCCCTATTAAAAAAAATTTACAAAATTTAGTTATCCGCGAGAGACAACGCCGGCGGCGTGTATCTCCGCAGGAGAAGCGACAGGCTCACCACCGTCACCGAGCTCAGCACCATTGCCGCTGCCGCATACTCGGGCCGGAACATCACCTGTGTAAACGGATACAAAACACCTGCTGCAAGCGGGATTAAAACCGCATTGTAGGCAAACGCCCAGAACAGATTCATCCGGATTCTGCCGAACACTTTCTTCGCAAGCTGCACCGCGGCAACCGCACCGATCAGATCATTTCTCAGCAGCACAATGCCGCCGGACGCAACCGCAGCATCCGTTCCGCTGCCGACCGCAATACCAACATCTGCCTGTGTCATTGCAGGAGTATCATTGATACCGTCGCCGACAAACACCACCGCAGTCCCTTTCTCCTGCATCTTCTGAATGAACGAACGCTTATCATCAGGCATGAGACCTGCCTCAACATGCGAAATTCCGGCAGCCGCTGCCACAACATCTGCCGCACGGGCGTTGTCGCCGGTAAGCATCGTCACCGGAAGACCCATCCGTTCAAACTCCGTGACCGCAGACTTCGCATCAGACCGGAGCGTATCAGACACACCGATCGCACCGGCAATTTTTCCTGCGACCGCAACAAAAACAACCGAGGCACCGGTCGAACGGAATACTTCCGCAGCGGCAGCCACGCTCTCATCCATCAAGACGCTCTTCTCACTCATGAACTCAGTAGATCCCATCACAATCTCCTGACGGTTCACCCGTGCCGTCATTCCTCTTCCCGGAACGGTCTCGATTCGTGCCGCCAGAAGATCAGCAAGGCTGCGGGCATCTGCGGCAGAAACAATAGCCCCGTCAAGAGGATGCAGCGACCTGCGGCCGAGAGCCGACGCGGTCGTCAGAAGGTCGTCCTCAGAGACTCCTTCGGCAACCGCAATGCCCGAGACCGCCGGAGTTCCAAGCGTCAGCGTGCCGGTCTTATCCACAGCGACTGCCTTCAGTTTTCCTGCACGTTCCAGCACCTCGCCGTTTCTGATCAAAATGCCGAGAGTTGCCGCACGTCCGATACCGACCGTGACCGCGGTCGGCGTCGCAAGCCCGAGAGCACAGGGACATGCAACCACAATAACCGCAATAAAACTGGAAAGGGCAACAAGCAGAGTCTCTGCGGCGAAGAAGTACCAGTAGACAAACGCCACAACTGCAACCAGAAGGACAAACGGAATAAAATATCGGACCGCAGTATCAGCCACGCTCTGCACCGAAGGTTTGGTTTCCTGCGCCTCGCGGACCATTCTGATG
Organism: Methanorbis furvi; assembly: GCF_032714615.1. Classification (NCBI taxonomy): domain Archaea; kingdom Methanobacteriati; phylum Methanobacteriota; class Methanomicrobia; order Methanomicrobiales; family Methanocorpusculaceae; genus Methanorbis; species Methanorbis furvi. The sequence goes on along the minus strand of NZ_JAWDKA010000006.1, from coordinate 59,638 downwards.
ATGCCTGCAAGAACCGTATCGGTACCGACTTTTTCCACTTCCATGGTCAGTACACCCTGCGAAACAACCGTGCCGCCGATGACGCCGGTTCCGGGAGTTTTGATCACCGGCACCGACTCGCCGGTGATCGCCGACTCGTTCACCGTGACCGGATTTTCAAGAACAATACCGTCGGACGGAATCTGACCGCCGGTCTTCACGATAACCATGTCGCCTGCAACCAGCTCGCCGACCCTGACCTCCTGTTCGACTCCGCCGCGAATAACAGTTGCAACCGGCGGGCGCAGGTGTAAAAGCGCCATGATAGCATCAGACGTCCGCCCTCTGGCACGCGTCTCAAGATACCTGCCAAGACCAAGGAACGCAGTAAGCATCACCGCGGTCTCAAACAACAAAAAATCCGGCGAAGGCAGAATTCCTGCGACCGCTCCAAGACCTGCGATGTAGGATGTCGCAATGCCCAGCATGTACATGACCTCCATGCCGAGCATGCCGCCGCGGAGCTGCGCAAGCCCCTGCCGGAAGATCGGATACGCACAAACAATCAGAATCGGGGTTGCGATGACGAGCATTGTCACGTCCATCGCAAACATGTTGTCGCCGAACAGTGAGTGTCCGAAGAACATCAGCGCCATCAGAACGGCTGAGCCGACAAAACCGAGGATTGTTCTGTTGCGGATTCCCGACAGTTCGTCCTTCTCCGACTCAGGGATATAGAACAGATCATCAAACCCGCTGTTTACGGTGACAGAAGAGAAACCCGCCTTCTTCAGGACCGGCACAAACTGGGAGGAGTCGGCAAGCAGCGGATGATACCTGACCGTGATGATGTCATCCTCACTTGAGACCTCTAAAACTCCCGGAAGTGAGCGCAGCGCAACAGAGCCTTTCTCCAGCAGTTCTGCACTCGGAGGTGTGACGATGAAGGATATCGGAACCGGTGTTACGGAAAATCCGGCACCGATTACCGCTTCATTCACCATTTCCGGCGTGGTGAAATTGGTGTCAATGTTGACACTTGCCGTTCCGTCAGAGAGATTTACCGTTACCTCAGACACACCGGGAAGAAGCTTCAGGGTGGATTCAAGGTGGGCGGAGCATGCGCTGCAGTGCATGCCGCCAACCAAAAAACGGAGGTATCGGGTTGCCATACTGGTAGTTTACCTCTCCAACCGGATATAGAATGTGTTTGGAACAGTGCTCGTCCGAGTCGGCCACGGAAAAACGGAACACACGGAGTCTCACAGAAAAAAAACATCACGGAGCAAACGAGAACATCACGAAAATGAATGGTTGTACTCGCGCAAAATGATAATGCAAAACTGTGTCGGTCAGCGACAACTTACAGACAATGCATGCGTGAGGTTTTACGTATAGTTGAAATCATTGTATTTTGCATATTTTTGGATTCTGTTGTGTTTGGTTGTTATTTCGTATAGTGCGTATAGTTGGAGTGTGTTTTGCCTGGATTTCTATGGGCTACTAATTTCTATTCAGATAGAGAGAGAGAATTTTCGTTTTCACTATACGCACTATACGAACTTTCGATATACAACGTTGAATTCCGATTTGGATGAAAATGAATGCGTTAAGGTTAGCGCAAAGGTTAGCGCAGGGTTGGCGAAGTTTTGGATAGTGGCGCTGTGTGCATCTCCATGAAAAAATTTGGGGGGTTATTTTTCTGAAAAAAGTAATCGGATGATCTACTATATCGCATTATGAAAAATGTTGATTGGAAAAGTGGTGAACGTGGCCTCGTGTGAAAAAAGAACCGCAAATCCACGCAAATCTCGCTCGCTGACGCTCGCTCCGCAAATCGCGTTTGCTAATCGTCGCTCTCATCCCGCCGGATTCCGGCGGGCTCGTTGCTATCGCAACCGCGACGGCAAACGCTGGACGGCGCCATTCGGGCGCCGCCACACTGTTGAAAAAAAAACTGATGCAGAATGAATTAGGAGATTTTGTTGTTTTGAGTATTATTTTTCAGCCATCAACATATAAGATAAAACAACTCCCATTTACAAGGCGACGCGCGAATCGCGTCGCCAGCGTTTGCCGTCGCGGTTGCGATAGCAACGAGCCCGCCGGAATCCGGCGGGATGAGAGCGACGATTAGCAAACGCGATTTGCGGAGCGAGCGTCAGCGAGCGAGATTTGCGTGGATTTGCGGTTCTTTTTTCACACGAGGCCACGTTCACCACCACCCATTTACTTTTTTCAGAAAACATACGAAGAAAAATCGCCATTGGCGTTTTAAAAAAATACGGCTACATCTGTCTCTCTGCCACAGAGATCAGATCACCCGCACCAAGAACAACCCTCATCGTCCCTCCCTGACTCTGAAGAAGCATCGTCTCAGGACCAACGACATTCCCCGATTCATCAAAGGATATCCCGGACCCTGAGAAAATACTCTGATCGACTGAGTACCGGAGATTCTTCAGCGCCGAACCAACCGCCGCCGGCGTAGTAGAACCTGACACACTCATCGCATCCGCAAGCATCACCACCGCCTCAAACGATCTTGCCGAAACACCGGTCATCGACTGACCAGGATAAACCTTCGAGTAAAACAGGGACACATCCCTGACCAGAGGTTTTGACTTGCCAAGCTCCGAGGACCAGATATCAGACGCTGCAAGATAATCATAGACCTGAACACTCTGAACAACCTTCGGATCCCCAAGTATCACATCACCTGACACATACCAGACCGAAGGCAGGGAGTTTGACATGCGGGCCGCATCCAAAAGGAGCGTCAGATCCTCTGCACCGGCAGGGAAACTCAGAATAACTTCTCCGGGACGGTTCTGACCGGAGAAAAGAACATCAGCCCCGGCCTTGGTCAAAGGAAGCGAGTAAGAGACGGTCTCAACAGAGTAGCCGTGATCCTCCAGCAGGGATGCAGCAGACGAAGACAGAACAACACCTTCGGGCGCCAGCAGCGTGATGTTCGAAGAATGTGATCCATATACCTTTCTTGAATCAAGAATACCGATCAGCTGAACAATACCCTCCTCCTCATCCGGTGCAAGGGACACCGACCAGTCACCGGGACGATACTCACCGCCCGACACCGTCTGGACCGCGGGCCGGTTCGTAACAACACCCTCCATATCCCCGACAACAGCGACAACATCACTTGGAACCGGAGAACCGGACTCAAGCGGCAGAATGCGAACCTTCGCACCATAGATGCCTGAAATACCGCTCGTTGCCGCTCCGGGAAGAGAGATCTGGCTCGCCGTATTGATAAACTCGGCGGCCGCAGTTGCCCCTCGGACCACCTCAGCATTGCCGTAGACACCAATCACCACCTCTGACGGCGGAGGCGCATACGTATCAACCAGAACCACAGATCCTGACCTGAACTGTGCAATCTGCATCAGAATTCTCCCGCAGCCGCTGATATCAAACTCATAAGAACCCGCAGCACCCTCATAGGTCTTGTCCATGTACCATCCTGAAATGTAGACAGTATTCCCGTTGCTCTGTGGCACCAGACGCGACAAAGTCATCATCGCATCATAGCCTTCTGCAGCATACACGGATGCAGAAGTGTCGAATCTGACAGAGTAGACATTGTAAAACGGATGAGACGAGATATCAGAGATCCTCTTTGCCGTGTAGACCCCTTCCATTCTGGGATCATTCATTGTGCCTGCATCCTCCCCTACCCACGAAGAAACCAGAACTGGACCGGTCAGACCAAACTCGCGGGCCTTTGCAACAACCGCCGGAACATCCGATCCGCCGGTGATGATCAAAAGACCTGGTTTTTGATCAAGAAGAGAGCGGAGACTGGCAAGCTCGCCGGACGGTGATGAGTAGGTTCCGGAAACAACATGCCCGCTGACAGCATCTTCAAGCGCCTGAATATACGCAGCCGTATACAAAGTGTCAGGACCAAGCACCGCGATTGCATCATGCTGCCGGAGAAGCGACTTCAGTGAGGCAATCTCATACGACGGCGGAGTACTGAACGTGACAACACCTTCCGGAGCGGATGCGGCGTAACCCGGGGACGCAACCGCCAGATGCACAATATCAGGCGATTCAAACGCCGCGTCCCACTCTTCGCTGAGAGCATCGGTCGCGGTAATGACAGCCACCATGTCAGAAGGAACATTTTGTGTGCCATTCAGATACACAAGCGACGGACGGGTTGCGGTGTCCTGCAAAAGGTAGGCGGTATCAATACCGTTTCTGATCTGATCGCCGACCACAGAGTCGTTTGGCAAAAGTACGCCGATGGTCTCGCGATGCTGGGTTGTACCGGGCACCGGAGGAGAAGGAAGCGGATCATCAGCACCTCCTCCGGTGAGGGCGGCAAATGCGACCACCAGTGTGAGAGCTATCAGAAGAAGGGCAACTACCTGTTTCATATCACACTAAATCCTCATGGAGGCGACGTCCTCAAGGGTTGCGGCATCCCACACCCCGGGCGGGCATGAGGATGTTTTCTGGATCATGTACTCAGCAGCCGCAGCCTCAAGGAATCCGGGTTCCGGCAGGATAAACAGCCGGTCGGCTGCCGGGTTCACCGGCGATGAAGCTACGATCTGCAGAGCGGAACGCAAGTACTGGTACGACTCGTTCGCAGGGTTCTGCACAACCGCACGTGATGCAGCCAGAAGTGCATCATCATACTTTTCCATGCAGACGAGGGAACGTGCCATGCATGCCCATACCGCAGGGAACTGATCATTGATCTTCAGTGCAGACCGGCAGGCATCAACCGAGTCGGCGTAGAGACCAGACTCGTGCTCCAGCCATCCAAGCTCGGCAAAAAGGCGGGACCGCGTCTCACGGCCAGGGTTTGCACGAAGTGCTGCCCGAAGCATCGAACGCGCTTCGTCGGCAAAACCCGCAGTAAGCAGTGCACGCGATACCGCAGAGCAGACAACGGCACGCTCGTCATCACGGGTAGATCTGTTGGTCAGATCCGCGAAAACAGCTGAACGTTTTTCGGCGTTGAGATGCGGGAGAACCGGATCGAGAACCGCAGAGATATCAGCACCGTTCTGCCAGGAACTGGTGACTGACTTGTTCAGTTCTCCGGCAATCAGTGCGGATGGTGCATCAGCTGCTGCAAGAAGAACGGTTTTTTCAGCAGACGTCTGCGCATATGCTGTTGCGTCAACTCCTGCCGCAACCGCTGCCTTAAACTGAAGCGGCAAAATCTCAGGTGAAGAGGAACGGCAGTACCAGTCAAGGGCACAAGAGGGATCAAATCCAAAGTAGGCGGCAGTACCGCGGGTGGCAGCAACAGAGGACTCAATCTCGTCATCGAATGCTTTGAGAGAGAGAGCGTCCGGTCTTCCGTCGGCGGTCAGATGCGAGTTCATCTCTGAGAGACGCGACATTGCCGTGTCAACAAGCTCCTCGTCGCCGCCTTCTTCACCGATGATCAGTTCGAGATGATGATACTCGTCCTCATAGGCATGGCGTCTGCGACACGATGCAGCGAGTTCCAGATACAGCCGCAGTTTGTCGGTGACCGGAAGCATTGCGGCGATACCTGCAATACGGGTATAGTACTCGCTCATGTCCTCGCCTAAATCCTCACCGACTTCGCAGAGATTTTTCAGGCCGATTGCAGTCTGGTATGCAGGACCGCCACGGGAGGTCATGAAGGCATTTTTGTATGCCTCAAATGCGTTGTCAAAGTCTCCGGAACGCCTGAGAATGGTGCCGATCAGTTCAAACGACACTGTCTCGGCAGGGGTTCCGGGGAATGCGAGAGCGATATTTGCGTAGAGATCAAGGGCAGGCTCATTGTTTCCCGAGGCATACAGCCAGTTCGCGGTGGACAGTGCCGCGTCCGGTGTCTCGCAGTCCAGCAGGGGAGAACAGAGGGAATCCCACTCGGCAAGGGTGGGCTGGGGCATGTTCAGCCAGGTGATCATCTCTTCACGGGTCAGGGATGAGAACCATGCTCCGGCAATGCAGACCACACAGTCGTAGATGTCCTGCGGAGGAAGCGAGGGAACGCCTGCACGAACAGCCGCATACCGGTCGAGCGGAAACTCGTGCCAGAACGGACGGCGGCCGACGCCGAAGTACATGTCAGGATTGCGCACTTCCGAGGTGGTGATGGCACGGGTTTTGAACTGCCACCAGCTCTCGGGACGCGTGTCACCAAAGGAGGCAATGATCTCTGCAGCCTGATTTGTTCCTGAGATGTAGGATCTGATCAAAGCAGTCAGAGCAAGTTTCCGGGAAGACTCCCCGTGTTCCACTGCAGAGGCATGCTCCTGTTTCAGCCAGTCCAGAACCGGCAGAACGTCGTCACTGATATTTTCTGCAGCATGGAGAAGGTCCAGCAGGACACGGCTGTCGTCAGGCTGCTGAAGAATGGCAGCAAGTACTCTCGCATGGAATCCGCCGTCAACACTCATCCGGTGCAGAAACAGATTGCGAAACACAATGTTTTCGTGCACTCCGAAGCGGACGGCATCGTCTGTGGAGTGAGAGAGCATCTCATCGGCAAGAATCGTCAGATAATCCGTGTAGTACTGTTGGGTCAGATTTCCCTCGCTGACTCGCATGATTATGTAGAGTTTTGTGTGTTAACACTATGTATGCCTTCTGATAGAACCGGCTTTGGATAATTATCTCTGAGTTGTTCACCACGTTCTGCTTGTTCTGCTCCGCCCACGGAAAGCACTGAACACACGGAAATGTCACGGAAAAAACATCACGGAGCAGACGTGAACATCACAGAAATATTGTATTGAATGAGAATTCCGTGGTGTTCACGTCTGCTCCGTGATGTTTTTCTGCAAAATTTCCGTGTGTTCAGTGCTTTCCGTGGGCGGAGCAGAGCAAAGCAGGATGGAGTGAACAAAATCGATAAAAAAAATAGCGCCGCAGATATTCTCTGCGGCATCGGATATATTCCAATCCGGATTTAGACCAGCTTGTACAGCGGGCCTTCGTGGTCTGCGACTTCGCCGCCGAGTTCCTTTAAGGCCTCGGACAGGACAATGTCGGAGAATGCTGCTGCGGTTGCGATACCTTCCATGTTCTCAATCGGACCGAACATGATAAGATCTGCACCAAGGGTCATTGCCATGATGTTACAGCCAATGTCGGGCGATGACCAGGCAATCTGGCGGATACCCTCGATACCACCGTAGTGGTGGTGGAACATCTGCTCTGCAAGGACATCCTTACCCTTGTACTGCTCGTGGATATTCTTTCTCCAGCGTTTCAGCCAGGTCCAGGACACCGTCATGTTGTGGTATGCACCACCGGTCGGCAGACCGTGGATTGCCTTGCATGCAAGAATCTCACGGAAAGAACCGGCAGAGCCGAGACCGAGCGGAGTTGCTGCAGTGTCGAGAATCGGGCGTTTAATACCGCACTCTTCTGCGATCTGAATCATACCCTTTGCCTGACCTGCAACACCACCCTCAGAAAGAACTTTCTCACGGCCTGCAACAGAACCGTCTCCCGGGTTGAACGCAAGAACAATTGCGGAGTCAACGTCGGACTCTGCAAGTGCCTGGATGTTCTCCGGTGCAATGGATCCATTGATGGAGTTGTAGATTGCACGGTCTGCAAGACCAACTTCCGTGACGTACTTCGTTGCATGGGCAAGTGCTGCCGGTGCAGAAGAGTCCATCAGGAATGCAGTCTTGTTGTCGATGCTGTCGAACCACTGGAAGTAGGACTCGAATGCCTCTCCGTGCTCGGCGATGATCTGAAGGAAGAAGTGGTTTCCGGTCTCGTCCGTCAGTTCCTGACAGCGGTTCCAGAGTGCTTCTGCTTTCGCCTTGTCGATCTTACCGGTGTGATCATCAAGAACACACTCGTGTTTGTTGTAGAAGATGGATGCGCCGAGAACACGCGGGTACTCTCCGGGCTGTCCACCAATCTTAGTTCCGTTAAAGTCAAAGACCTGCTGTTCCTTTTCGAACTTGAACATATTGGCACCTCAAATTACATCAATAACTGCGGGAGTAACATCAGAATTACCATAAAGGCAATACATCCTGCTACGAGACCGTAGAGGATACCGATGTCACGACCGATTTTTCTTCCGACACGCATTGCGATTTCAGCGTCCGTAAACTCGATCTTCTTCTCGATCGCGTCAAGACGCTTTTCAATCTCAAGGAACTGCGGGTTTGCACTGGCAACCGTTGCACCGGCACCGCTTCCGCCTGCATCATCAGAGATCTGAATGACGATCGGATCAGCATCGAATGCTCCGGGATCCTTTGCTTTGAGCTCGTTAATCTTTGCAGAGATCTGACCGATGTCTTCGCTCTCCATAATGTTAACGATCTCAACCTGTTCCTGGAACCGCTTAATGTGTTCTGCCGTCAGGTTCTCAAGGAACGGAATTGCTCCGCCGGAACCGACAATCTTACCGCCCTCAACACCGTTTTTGTGCATCGCATCGATACTCTGACCACTGAGGTGACCTTTCACTTCAGTACCGCAGAGGAGAACGAAACGAATGTTCGGGTTTGAGATGATGTTGGCGACAATCTTTTCAATACCGAGGTTTTCGGTCTTACAGGATCCTGCGAGGGCAGCTCCTGCAGCGCAGATTGCCGTCTCGTCGAGGTGGGAACCCATGGTGATAACAGCAACAGGGCTGTTTGCGTCACCCGTGTGGTAGTCACCCTGGACAATTGGCCATCCGCTTGCTGGTGATTTCTTATCTGCCATTCTTCTTCACCTCAGGGCATCAGCACCAGTACCGGGACAAGGATCATAACAAGGGCAAGAACAAGACCTGCGCCAAATCCGACAAGACCGGAGTCCATAATTGCGGACTCGACTTTGTGGGTACGGGCAAGAATCTGTCCCTTGTATCTGATGTCATCTACCATCTTATCGATGGCAGCCATTCTGATAATTGAACCTGCCATTTTTACATCACTCCATAGAAGAGAGCACCGAGGATGACGAAGGACACGATAAGACCAATCATCAGACCCTCAATCTTACCTCCGTAGAGACCGGAAGAGAATCTGGTGCGGTAACCGATGTCGGTAACCATCATCTGGATATATTTCATGCGGGCAGTGATGAGTGCCATCTCACCGGTCAGAGGCTCTTCCTCGCCGGCTTCTGCGCCTCCGGAAGATCCGCCGTCATCGTCAGAAATCTGGATGACGATCGGGTCAGCACCGAATGCTCCGGGATCTTTGGATTTAAGCTCGTTAATCTTTGCAGAGATCTGACCGACGTCTTCGCTCTCCATAATGTTAACGATCTCAACCTGTTCCTGGAACCGCTTGATGTGTTCTGCCGTCAGGTTCTCGAGGAACGGAATTGCTCCGCCGGAACCGACAATCTTACCGCCGTCAACACCGTTCTTGTGCATCGCCTCGATACTCTGACCACTGAGGTGACCTTTCACTTCAGTACCACAGAGGAGAACGAAACGAATGTTCGGATTTGAGATGATGTTGGCGACAATCTTTTCAATACCGAGGTTCTCGGTCTTACAGGATCCTGCGAGGGCAGCTCCTGCAGCGCAGATTGCCGTCTCGTCAAGGTGGGAACCCATGGTGATAACAGCGACTGGGCTGTTTGCGTCACCGGTGTGGTAGTCACCCTGAACAATCGGCCATCCGCTTGCTGGTGATTTCTTATCTGCCATGTATCTCACATCCCAACAAGTAACGCGATTGCAATCAGGCCGGCGATGAACAGTCCGACAGCAAGACCATACCAGAGCGAGGTAACCGTTCCTGCGTACAGGAGAGTCTTCTCACGTCCGGGGTAGCTGTTGAGGAAGTTTCCTTCTCCGGAGAGCATTCCAACCAGATCGTCTGCAATCTTTTCAAGTTCAGCTACCTGATCAATGACCGGCTGGTAAGAGATACCTGCGGTCGTGACAATGCCTGCGATAGGGTCAGCTACGAGGCCAAATTCAGGTAATACTAATACATATCCCATTTTTGATTCCTCCTAAAGCTTACTCCTCCGCATCGCTGAACGGCTTTGCGTCGAGCCATGCTGCTGCATCGCGCTTGGATAAGGCGAAGTACTTCTTATAGGACACGAACCATCCGATGAGTCCGATGACAAGAGAGATCCAGGCTGCAACGAGGGAAACGAATGCAAAGGAAATGACTGCCATGACAATCATGGAAAGGAATCCACACTCAATAGCGAGCATGTTGGTTCTGTCCTGCTTCTCGCCCGGACCAAGGCAGGCGTTGAAGGGGTGCTGCAGTGCGATTGCACCAAGCATGAATGAGACTGCAATGATGCCTGCACCAATGTAGGACACATCATAGAAGCTCACGGTGATGCCGAGGATGTCGATGTTGAACGCAGTGATCTCCGAGAAGGAGACGTGACCGGTTGCAACAACGGTCAGGCCCATAAGGGCGACGGAACCGACTGCTGCGAGCTCGGCGATACTGCGGGTCATGACCGGGATCTTCATGTTCAGAACGGAGTTAGAGATCCATCCAAGAACGAGACCGACGATCAGTGCAATGACTAATCCTGCGATTGGTACAAGGAACGGGCTGATTACTGCGAGTTTTGCTGCGAACAGCATTGCAATAACACCGGAACCGAATGCGAGCATACCCGCGGACGGAACGCCGGTACCGATACCGTAGCTGCAGAGTTTCTTAATTGTGCTGTTACCCCAGATAAGGGCACCAACAGCTGCAATTCCACCGAAGAATGCAAGATAATCATATCCTGCAAATGCGCCGGCGACTGCGATGTAAAGGGAGACCAGTGCAAGGATAAGGCCCATAGCCATAACCTTGTTGTGTGGAATGCCATCGTGTGATGCTTCAACTTTTACTGACATTTTTTACACCTCAGAGTACTGCCACCACCAGCAGTGCAACAAGTCCGCAGATACCGCTTGCACAGATTGCTGCGACGATTGCACGGGGGAAACGCTTGAACTTCGGGTCGTGCGGGCCTTCAATGGTTCCGGTAATGTTGTATGCAGAAAGTACTGCGATAACAAGGAACATACCGATTGCAAAGATGCCTGCAAGGCCTACTGCGAGAACCGGGGCGTCTTCGCCAACGATTCCGACAGCTGCGAAACTTGCATTGTAGAAGTTCAGAAGCTGAATGTAGATGAGTGTTCCGCCAAGACCGCCGAAGAGACCGCCGATAACACCGCCAACGTAGGAGATGAACGGAAGACCGTGACCTTCGGTTCCCTGGGATTTATACTCAGCCTGAGAGTCACCGGTGATCGGGTCTTTTGCGACCTTACCGGATGCTGCGGGGATACCCATGCCGTAGACATAGGAGATGTTCACCATTAAACAGGTGATTGCCATCATTAAACCGCCGCCGATTGCACCACCGGCGAGAGCGACTCCAAAGCCTAAACTTGCTGCCCATGCTCCTCCGAACAGTCCTGCGAGACCTGCACCGGTCGCAAGCATTGCGACACCGGTTGCGATACCCGGAGACTGTCCCATTGCTGCCGGCGCACCGCCGACCGGGACGAAGTGGACACCAAATGCAATTAATGCTGCACCAACGATGATGCCAACGAGGGTCATCATCGGGGCCATTGCTCCGCCTGAAAGGATCCCGGTGTTACCGAGGAGGTAGGCGACGCCAATGAAGATGACTGCAAGGATAATTGCGATTACGGATGCGACAGGCTGGAATGCTCCTGCATTGCCTGCCGGTTTTGCTGCGATTGCGCTCATAATTTAGGCCTCCGTAGCTGCCGCGGTGTAGGGTCCGTAGTTCTTGCGTGCCCATACCTCAACATAGCGATCGATGATCATGAAGATGAGGATGATAACAACACCTGCAACTACTGCTCCCCATCCGTTTGCGATAGGCTCAAAGAGAACGGTACGCCACAGTTCAAAGAACACAATTAAACCAAAGCAGAGACCGGATGCTGGTCCGCCGAGTTTTGCGGTGAAGAAACCGTTGTCAATAGAGCTTCTCTGACCGGCTTCTGCGTAACGAACGATGTTACCGGATGCAGAGATTGGCACACCAGCACCGAACTTCTGGTTCTGGTACTGACGCTCCTTACCATAGTACGGGTTTCCGGTTGCAGAACCTGCTGCACCAAGAGCGAGACCCCATACCACGCCGAGAAGCGGAAGTGCGAACGGGTGGTGAAGCACTGTTGACATCAGGTAACAAGCGGTTACCGTAGTGAAGATTGCAACGAATGCGTGACCCATGGTTACAGTCGTTACTGATTTTAAGACATCAATAAAGACCGGCTGTCCGAACTTGGAAAGACTTGCGGTTCTTCCAAGGTATGCAGTGGTAGCATAGATACCCTGCACAAAGGTTGCGAGAACTGTACCGAAGATGATTGCCAGTACTGCATTAACATTCATCATAATGAATGCCCATGCAACACCGCAAGCAAGGGTTACCCAGAGCGTATATGCTGGGGGTTCACCGGATACTGCTTTGTTGTATATACGGTGAGTATAACCCATCTGAGGTGCAAGCTGGACCTGAGAGTTCGGGTCACCTTGTGAACCGATGTTGGACTCAGTATCCTCGGCTGCACCTGCAACCGCTGCGAGAGCTCCCGCAAGGGCAGTTACTCCAATGCCGATGATAATTTCTTGCATGTAAGATTCTCCCTTGAGTTTAGCGTGCACAAACTTTTTCGTGCAAAACCTGACGCCCCACAGGCATCAGGCTGACGTTTCCGACAGTTCGGAAACGAACGTTGTGTTTCAGTGTGGAACTGAAACGAAGGATGCGTCTCAAGTAGCCGCACGAAATAGATCCGTGCAGACGTCTCAGGAGTCTGTTCGACTCGTGGACAATTCACGATTTAACCCACACGTGAGATAAGCGTGAATGTTCGAATAACGTTACCACTCTAAAGAATGGAGTACAAAGTGTGGACAATAACTTGTTTGCCCCGTGAGGTATATTAATGTATACGAAAATTGTCGAAAGGGCGTTCTATGATCAGTGATTATTCCTGTTTTTTTGCCGGAATTGCCAAAACAATTTGCATTACAAACAATAAATTTTAGTAACACAAGTAAGCATTACTTCATCTCAATTTTTCTGGAATAAATATCCCTGCATAATACCTTTGTCGTCGGAAAAGTGAAGGCATGCGGCATGTGTCATGAGGAAAAAGCTGGATGGATATTATATAGAAGGTAGATGATTTCCGGAGTGACGGGTCTGGCTCTGCGCGGATGAGAAGGAAATGGGATGCAGTACTGTCATTATGAAAAGTGGTGATCAGGTTAGTGCTGAGTGGGAATGAGGAGGAAAAAAAGAAAAAATTGGGTTTATCACCCTGAACAGAATTACTGTGCCGGGATGATAAGCGAGCGCTCGCCTGCTGGCATGAACTCGCGGATAGCTCCCTTTGCGAACTCCTTTCTCGGGTTTGCAAAGTCGAACGTGAGTGCCGGATCTGCGAAACAGATCTTGATAAGCGGGGACAGTGCCCATGCATCGCCGCGGCCGAGGTGAGCTGCTGCTGCAATTGCTGCATACTCGCCCTGGTGACCGACGTTCATTGCATAGTTCGGGTAGTTCGGTCCACGGAACTCACCAATACAACCCTCGTCAGGTCTCATGGAGAGAGAGTTTGCGGAACCGCACTGGTCCTGAAGATCGTAGCCGAAGAATCCAAGTCTGGACCATCCGTCCTTGTGCATAAGCATGGACAGGTACCAGGCGTTCAGACCAGCGTTGGAGTTACCGGTTGCAATAGAGGTGGTCGTACCACATGCTGCTGCAAGAACGGATGCACGCTGGGAACCGCCGAAGTGGTCCTCAAGCATGGTCGGGAACTGTTCGTACTGTTCCATACCGTAGAGGTTGACTTCAGTACCGATGTCGTTGACAACTTCCTGGGTTGCTTTGACTTTGTCTTTCGGGTTCGGGTTCTTCCAGTCGATCTTGTATTTGTCGTGGATGTAGTCCATACCGTGGTAGACGAAGTCGTCGAGGATGTTATCGGTGTATGCTGCGGTTGCATACTGAGTGAAACCGACACCACCGGACATGTACGAGCCGAGCCAGATCTGGTCGAAGAGGACTGCACCTGCACCGACAACCTCAAGGGTTGACTTTGCGGGGTCATTCGGGTTCAGGCGGTCTGCCTGGATCATATCGGCGAAGTTGCCGAAGAGAATTCCTCCTGGCTCGTTCGGTCCACGTGCACGGCGTGCCGGCAGGTGGGATGCCATGTTGATGACACCAGCGTGCTTTGCTGCGAAGGACAGGTCAGCGACTGCTGCTTCACCAGCACACATACGGTATGCTGCAATGAAGGACATACCGATCTGCATTGCAGACCAGCGGGAGGTGGTTCCACCATCGCAGGTACGGCCAACAATGGTCGGCATGTGGACACACTGCCACAGGGATTTGCCTACTGCTGCCTGAAGTGCCTCTGCCTGTTTCTTCGGGAAGAGCTTCTCGACATCAATAACGAACTGGGACTCGATAGAGTCTGCGAGTTCCTGGTCACCAGTGAAGACACGGACGTAACAGTCATCGGTTAAAGCCGGGTGGGTCTCAACCATGTGTTCCTGAACGACTGCTCCTCCTGGCATTGCGTGGTTGACGATGTGGAGGTACTCGGAGATAGTTTCCGGAGTGACTTCCTTGCCAAGACGCTTCTGCAGGGTTGCGTGTGCCATGTCCATGGACACGATTACGGTTCTGCGGATATCATCCCAGAACTGCTGCATTGCTGCATTGTTAACGAAGTGCAGGTCATCACCCTCAACGAAGGTTCCGGTTCCGGAGACTTCGTAGGTCATGAGCTGACGCTGACCCATCGGGATACCACCAAGGTGGCAGCGTTCGGGGTCGTACATGGAGATTCCACGTTTTGCGACGATGGACTCGTTCTCTTTCATGAACTCCAGCTTACGTGCGGACTGACGGACACCGTTGAACTTGTAGAATTCAGTGGTGGTGGACTCGACGTCCTGCTTGGGGAACTTCTGCTTGAGTGCATCAAGGAAAAGTTTCTGGGTCTTCTCTACTTTTGCCATAGTTTAGGCCTCCTTGGGCATGAATCCGTACTTGGTACGAAGTGCGTGGATGCGCTGGACGTATTTGACGTACTCTGCGTCACTGCGGAATGCAGTGCCGACGAGAGAGTTGAACATGGTAGTGTTGTCCTTGAGCCACTTTGCGTCCATCGGCTTGCCAACGGCAACTTTGCGGTCAAGTGGGACACCAACCTGATCCTTAACGTATTTGACGATACCGTCTGCGTCGAGGATACAGCGCTGGAGCATATCGAACATCATACCGTTCTCTGCGAGACGCAGGGAGTGGCCGTGCACGGTTGCACCGCGGATACCACAGGTTGCTGGGTCGAAGAGGTTGGTCTCAACGAGCTCGCGTGCGTATCCTTCAAGGTCACGCTCACGGCACTCAACGATCTGACGGCCAGAGAGTGTTCCCGGGTCAATACCACGGTAGCGGTACATCTCGAGGTAGGTTCTCTGGTACGGCTGACACGGTGCATTCAGCATCGAGTCTGCGAACTGGATGTAGCGGACGCGGTCACCAGCTTTGGCTCCCTCGGTCGGCTTCACGATCTTTCTGATCGGGCAGTCAGGTTCTCCCTGCTCTGCCAGTGGTGGGTGTGCGGACGGGTATGCCTGTCCTGGTGCACGGTGTCCCATAATAAGGACAAGGTCCTCATCAGTGACGCTGCGAATCTTCTCGAGCTTCACGTTCGGGTTCATCTGGTTGCGGCGGTTTTCTGCAACCTTGGACGTTCCCGGTCCATACTGTGGTTTGTATGCCATAGTTTGTTCACCTAGTTGTTAGATTTAATAATTCGTAGTACTTCATGAATGACATCAGACATTGCGACACGACTTGGGGTCTGACCCCGGGTAATGCCGGTCACAATCCCCATAACTGTTCCTTTCGTTCTGATCTTCTCAGGTTTTGGCATGACGTATGCGGTTTTGACGCCTTCCTTTGCGAGGTCCTCGTAATCAACCGGAGCCTGACAGACAACAACGGCGTTGACGTTGCATTCCTGTAAGATCTTTCGGGATTTGTGGACCACGTGCGAACGGATGTTGCCGTGGTGAAGAACAGCCACTTTGTGGCGTTCAATCTGTTCTATTTCACGTTCCAGTATGCCGAAGTTGGAACCAAGTGATACACCGCCGATTTCTGCGTCCGGGGGGACTCCGCTGCCCGCGTTCAGCACCAAGGTACTTACGCTGTATTCTATCCCCTGCTGCCGCAGTGCTGACGTGATATCGCAGACGGGTTTTGTTATGTGTCTCCTGCCTGGAGACATTCCCACGATAATGACGTCAGGATTTTTACATTCAGAGATGGTTCCCCTCTGAGCAAGAGAGCCTCCCTTGCCCATACCCATACTCTGTCTGCAGTCGACTAATTGTGTAACACGTCCAAGAGGCATGATTTATCTATTCCCCTGAAGGATGATCGGGCGTTGTTTGCTCTTGGGATCGGACATTCCGAGAATGCGCTCGTCCTCGACAATGCCGTATTTGGCATAATCGGTTGTTGTCATATTGGAACGCATGTAGGTACCTTCGGAAATTCCGTACGGGAATTTGTCGGCAAACACTTCATCGCATACCAGTTTCACCTGGGAAATTACCTCCGCAGATTCCAGTTCGACGAGAATTGTTCCAACATGTATGTGAAGGACAAACTCTTCTCCGCAGACCATAATGGAACGCCGGTAGCTGGTATCGTTTGCCATACCGCGGGCGGGACCATAAGGAATAACTGCAGGAAGATTCGGACCGTTCAGTACAAGTCTTCGAATACCGTCTATTTCACAGAGTTCGCCGAGAAGTTTCTCGGTGGTTTCCGGATTCAGGAATCGGGTTGGTACGATTCTCAGTTGGGGATATGTTAATTCTGTCATTCTGTCATCCACCTCTGGGTGGTGTTAAGATTGCCAGGCTTATACTGCCTTTGCAATTGCCTGGAGCGGGTTTGCGAACTCTTCGATCTGACCGTAGGTATCGCCATAGATCTTGGAGGTACCCTCTGGAGAGAACATCTGAGTTCCTGCATCAAGTGCACAAGCTGCAACGATACAGGGCATACCGACACCTGCTGCGTGACGGGTAACGACGTGGTTGCCGTTGAAGATACCCGGTCCGCCTCCACCGTAGATGGAGTGGCTGAAGAAGGAGAAACCGACTGCAACACCCATGGTTCTTCCGAAGTCAGATCCCGGAAGTCCGGTTTCGTGCTCAAGAAGGTCGTTGAAGTAGAGCAGAGTCGAAGAGACTGCCTGTGCGAAACGTCCTGCACCACAGTTGACCATGGTTGCTGCGAGCGTTCCGGCAGATGCGTATGCATTCCACATCATCGGGTCTTTGGTCTCGTACGGCTTGAAGGTTGCACTGCCAGCACCCTGGGTGATGACTTTGTCTTCAATTGCACGCTCGACAAGAGACTGGACGACGGTACCAACAGTTCCGGTCTGGCCGTTCTTCTTGACAAGGTCGTAGACGATGTTGTTTGCGTTCAGGCCCTGGTAGGCGTAGAGAAGAAGCTGTGCACGCTCGAACGGACCGATTGCGTTACCCATCTCAAACTGACCTGCCTGCTCGAAGGTTGATGCGAGGGCTGCACCCTGCATTGCATTCTTCTGAGTGATCATTACAGTCTGGTTTGCCGGGATGTTACGGAGTGCGTAACCAAGGGACTCGTTGTTCTGCGGGATGGACATGATCATGGAACATGCTCCACCTGCCATATCCATGGTAACCGGGTAGGAACCGAATGCTGCTGCCTTGACGGTGTTTGCGTTGAACATGTCAACGTTGAACTCTTCAACAACTGCATAGGTTGCGGCTGCTGCGACAGAGGTCAGTGCTGCGTCGTAGGTTGCTGCTGCTGCAATACGTGCAGACGGGACCTTGACTAACAGGAGTTTTCCACCGTTGAAGCGCTTGACTTCAGTGTCGTCGCCTGCGGTGACAGAGACGTACTCTTTGATCTTTGCTTCGATGGAGTCGACGTGACCGACGAGGTCGAGGTTGAGCTCACGACCGAGGATCTGCTGGTGTTTGCCGATCTTTCCGGTCTTGAGTGCTTCCTGCATGCCGCCGAGGTTGACTGCGACGGTTCTCTTGGTGTCGTCGATGATCTTCTTTACTGCCGGGTTGACCAGCGGGCTGATCTTCTCGAGTGCAACGTTGCTCTTGAGGAGCTTGCCGTTGTCGTCATAGAGATCAATGACATCCTTGTATTTTGCCATAATTTTTCCTCTGAATAATGTTGTTCATTGGCTTTGCATCAGATGCATTGCTGCATGTGGTGCATTGGTTTTCCGTTACTTTCACTGAAAATTCTGAGAGTCGCTAATAGAAGTTGCTGATACTGTCAGTGACGGTTGTTTTGGCACATTGCGCAAACAGTTTCTGGTGGATTGCCTAAGCTTTCCGAAAATGTTCACACGTCCCCCTCTCGGGACATTGAAATGTTTCTTTGTGTCTGGATATAAGTATTCTCTTTGATGAGAGATAATGAGGAGAACAGCTTCATTTGGGGGATTAGGGCAGGAGTTTAGAAATTTGTAAATATAATCCCGATTTTTTCGTGAAAGATTTTGCCAAGTGTGACGGAAGTTTGTGTCACGTAATACTTCGTGCGTTTAAGACCAATACAAATGATAATTCTGCATGCGCCGATACATTCTGTCAGGATATTCACCGCGCACAAGAAAAAAAGAGATTATTTGCGGAGGAGGAGGGCTCCGGCAAGGACAGCGAGCGGGGCAAGTACGAGTGGAAGAGGTGACTGGGTCGGGGCAGGTGTCGGTGTTTCTGTGGTCGGGATTGGTGTTGGGATTTCGGTTGTCGGGACCGGGGTTCTAACGGTGGTCGGGATTGTCGTCCTGACGGTAGTTACCGGAGCTATGGTCTTGGTCACTGTGGGATTGAAGGTGATGTGGGTTCCTGAGTTTCCGACATCATCATAGTTCATGGTGATGGAGTTGGATTTTGGTGCATAGTTGTGGAAGGATGCAGGGGTGTTCCACTCGGCATAGATGGTGGTGGTCTGGCGGAGATCTTCAGGCCGGAATGCCTGAGTGGTCAGGACCTGGGCACTGTCTATTGGAATGTTGGCAAAGTTGCTGCCAGAGGCATAGGTGGTTTCTGCTCCGTCAATTCCTTTGAAAACAACGTTGGCGGTCGCTCCGACACCGCTCGGACCTACCTGCGGTGCGTTGATTTTGACTTTGTAGTACTCGGTGTCGACAAATCCGTACTCCTGAACAGAGGAGTAACCGTCTTTTGCGAGGACGATGTCGATGGAGAGTTCAGGGTAATAGATCATGACGATGCCAAGCTGGGTCCCGCTTGCATCAACTGCATTCCATGATCCGGTGTACCCGCCGACAGATGCTGCAAGGAGATTGAAGTTGGACGGATCCTGTACTGGAATGGTGTTTAAGACATTGTTGTTTTGAGTGTACTGCAGCTGAGTGATTGTAGAGAGACCGCCGGTGAAAGCAAGGCCGTCTTCATAGACAAAGATGGTACTGCCGGGAGTTACGTCACGTGCAGCCGCAGGTGATGCGATGAGGCTGACGGCAAGGATTCCTATCAGCAGGATGAGAAGGATGTGTTTAGATTTCATGATTTCCTCGAATACGAGGATATGAGCTTTCATTGTTTAGATTATTTGCGGAGTGAACAAAGTGGAGGGGATAGGACGGGGTTCGTTCGTGGACTACCAGGATTAAAGATACAAAACCAAGACAGGCGAACTCCTTATGCCAGTCAACTACCAATATATATTCTCACATGCCCCGGTTTGCAATTGTCGGCCACAAGGCCGTAACAACTCCCGACTTTTCCCTCAATGATATGCCGGGAGCCGCAGGAAGAATGGACGTCCTCTGCCGCTGCGTCAACACATCCTTCTTCCTCAGCCATGATCTCCGCCGCGATACCGAATGTTATCTGATTCTCAAAGGAGGAGAGATACCAAAAACACTCAGATTCTCCGGTGACACCATCCGGTCACTGAACCCTGACGAGAGAAGCGCCGGAGCACTCATCAAAAAAGGTCTCAGCACCGCAGCAGAACCTGAGTTCAAAAAAGCTGCCGACGGTATTGCAATCCGCAGCGGCGGCCTTGCAGAACTTCTGGCTGACTTTTCGTTTGCCGTGCTTGACGAAAACGGCGAAGACATCAGAAATGCAGAAACGCTGCCGGAAAATTTCATCCTGAGTGATCACATGAACTTCACCGAAGAAGAAGAGGCACTTCTCGCAGATCTTCCACGCTACTCGGTAGGTCCCCGCGTACTGCATGCTGACCATACCATCACCGTCATCATGAATGAGTTCGACCGGAGGCAGGTACCATGACAGAAATTCTGGAAACCGTTCACAACATCCTTGAGTACGGAGACATCTGCGATCACTGCCTAGGAAGATTATTTGCAAAACGATCGTTTGGTCTCACCAACGAACAGCGCGGCAACGCGCTGCGCATCGCGCACGCACTCGCCTACAACATTCCGTTCGTCCCATACGAAAAAGGAACCTGCTGGATCTGCAATGATCTCTTTGATCAGATTCCCTCTTGGGCGGAAAAAGTTGCGGTGGCGCTAAAAGACATCGACTACGCAACCTTTGTGATCGGAACACGGGTTCCCCCGATGATGGCAGAGTCCGAAGAGATGATCTGGTCAGACCTCTCTCTTGAAAAACCCGAACCGCTGAAATCTGAGATGAACCGCGAAGTCGGCAAAGCAGTATCCGCTCTTACCGGCAAGAAAGGAGATCCCAAAGATCCTGAAGTAACCGCAGTACTCAACATCGCAGACGACTGCGTCGAAACACAGATTGCATCAGTCTACTTCTACGGCAGATACCTCAAACTCGAACGGGGAATCCCCCAGACACACTGGGACTGCCGCGCATGCCGCGGAAGAGGATGTGAAAAATGCAACTTCACCGGAAAACAGTACCCGACCTCAGTCGAAGAACTGATCGCAGAGGTCCCGATACAGATGTTTTTCGCAGAAAAAGGTATTCTGCACGGATCAGGGCGCGAAGACATTGACGCGGTCATGATTGGAACCGGCAGACCATTTGTAATGGAGATGCAAAACCCGCTGATTCGCAAAGTAAATCTGCAGGAGCTGGAATCCGCCATTAATGCATCGGCAGGTCCACGCGTTCAGGTAAAACTGGAAAGCTGGTCTGACAAAAAAATGGTGGAAATGCTTAAATCACACAAAGGGCATAAAACATACAGGATTCTAGTCGATATAGACGACAGTATCTCTCTTGATAAGGTTCAGAATGCGGTATCAAAGCTGAAAGGAGCTTTGATTCATCAGCGCACGCCCGAACGCGTAGCTCACCGCAGGGCTGATCTTGTGCGAGAGAGGACGGTCGTTGATATCGAGTGTCTCGGAATAGAAGATTCCCTCTACCGCATCGAGGTTGTTGGAGAAGGAGGACTCTATATCAAGGAACTCGTATCAGGAGACGGAGGTCGAACAACCCCGAGTCTCGCTGAAATCCTCGCCGTCCCCGCCAAGGTTGTCGCATTAGACGTGGTGCAGGTCGACGGAATTAATAATGGAGATGAGTAATCAATGGCAAAACATAATGGTATTAAGAAACGGACACGGTATAAGCTTCAGAAGGGTCTCCGCGAGCGCGGAATGCCGAATGTAACTTCTGTCATCCAGCACTTCGAAGAAGGACAGAAAGTACACATCGTGCTTGAGCCAAGCGTGCAGAAGGGTATGCCCCACCCGCGTTTCCACGGCAGAACCGGTACTATTCTCGGTCAGCGCGGACGTGCGTGGATCCTTGAGATCAAAGACGGCAATGCAACCAAAGTGGTCATCTCCCGTCCCCAGCACCTCAAGGCGCAGAAATATTAACCCCCAAATACTAATTTTACAACTATTCAGGAGTCATAAGCATGAAAGTGAAAAAAGTTATCAGCGAAGAAATGATGTCGCTGCCCGAACTCCGTGAGGTTCTGATCTCGATTCGTGATCAGCGATCCGGCGGAGACAGCGAGACGGAAACGTCTTCACGCACGATGTCGTATGAGCTGCGCAAGAGTATCGATCATGCTGACAGTCTCGGAAAGTGCGACTCTGCAACTGCAAAAGCTCTTGTCAGCGAGCTGAACAAGCTTGAAAAGATCAGACCGGAGATTGCATGCCGGATCGTCAACATCATGCCGGAAAGCCGTGACGAGCTCCGCGCGATCTACGCAAAAGAGCGGTACACACTTCTTCCGGAGGATTTGGATCAGATCCTTGACATTCTCCGCCAGCATGCGTGAGAGGTGCAGACAATGCCTCCAAAAACCGAGAGATCCGATAAGAAGGAAGTCGAAGCCATCGTTTTGGATTTTCTTCAGTGGGGATATGCCGACGACAAGCGCCCCTTAAACCAGCGTGAGCCGATCATCCTTGCAATCGGTACTGATCAGTTTAAACTGCTTGAGCTGATTCCCAAGCGCAATCTTGCAATCAATCTGCATGACAAAGTCTACATTGGAGACGGAGAACGAAAAGTGGTTGAGCGGGTGAAGCGCAGGGTATCCTACGCTGAGCTGTCCAACACCGCAAGAGGTGAACTTGAACCAGTGATTGCAGAGATCATTGCAGAAAGTGAGCCGCGGTTCATTAAGTTCTACAATGAAGCAGTGCCGATCAGTCTGAAGCTGCATATGCTGAACCTTCTTCCCGGCTTTGGGAAAAAGACGCTGACCGACACGCTGACCGAGCGGCAGAAAAAACCCTTTGAGAGCTTTGATGATATCCGGTCGCGCGTCAAGACGCTGCAGAAGCCTGAGAAGTTTATTCTTGAACGGATCATGCTGGAGCTGGAAAATCCTGACGAGAAGTATCATCTGTTTACTTCAAAATGAAGGCTCCAAAGGATCAACATTTTTTGGTTGATGCAGAGGCTGTTGCATTGATCGCTGAGACGGTTCCGGTATCGGGAAGAAAAGTTCTCGAGATAGGACCGGGCGGCGGCGTGCTGACAGACGCTCTGCTTTCACGCGGGGCAGCGGTTCGTGCAGTTGAGCTGGACGGAACGCTTCTCCCAAATCTTGAACAACGTTTTTCTGATCAGCTGGCATCCGGTCAGCTGGAGATCATCCGCGGTGATGCATCAAAAGTGCCGCTGCCTGAGTTTGAGATTGTGGTCGCAAACCTGCCGTACTCGATCTCATCGAAGATTACGTTCCGGTTGCTTGAGGCAGGATTTGAATCGGCTGTGCTGATGTATCAGCTGGAGTTCGGCGAGCGGATGATTGCTCCACCGGGTGACGGTGAGTACGGAAGGCTTTCGGTGATGACCCAGACGTTTGCGGATGTGGAGATGATCCTGAAGCTTCCACCGGAATCGTTCTCGCCGCCGCCGGAGGTCTGGTCGATTGTGGTGAAGATTACGCCGCATGACCCACCGGTGCCGATTGCAAACCGCGAGGTGCATGCAGTCCTCGTCCGAGAGTTGTTCTCCCACCGGAGAAAAACGATCCGAAACGGTCTCAAAGGAATGAAAAGCATCTATGGTGATGCAGCCCTCTCGCTTATTGATGCGCTGCCAAAGGAACTGCTTGACAAGCGGCCGGAGATGCTGTCGGTTGTTGATTTTATTGATCTTTCCAACCGCCTTGCTCTTCTGATACAATGATCCTTGATACGAACCAGATCTATTTTCCTGCCGAAGACACGTTTCTTCTGATGCGTGCCGCACTCCGTGAGGTGAAGCACGGGGATCGTGTTCTTGAGGTGGGAACCGGATCGGGAGCAGTTGCAAAGGCGGTGATGGATGTTGCACCACAAACAGTCGCAACAGAGATCAATCCTCATGCCGCTCAGTACGCGGGCGAACAGGGTGTGAATGTTATCAGGGGAAATCTTTTGGACCCGCTCGCAGGAGAGTTTGATCTGATTGTATTCAATGCCCCTTATCTTCCAACAATGCCTGAGGAGCGGCTGAACGACTGGCTGGAGTTTGCGCTGGACGGAGGAGTTACCGGACGAGAGGTGATTGAAAAGTTTCTGCCTGATGCGGTTCTGCATCTTGCAAAGTTCGGGCGAATACTTTTGCTCATCTCTTCATCAACAGGTCTTGCGGAGATTCAGGAGTTGTGCAGGAGATATGCTATGATCTGTATAGTTGCCGACTCCGAAAAAATGGAGGATGGCGAGATGTTGTATGTGCTTCGCATCTCACGCGATCTCTGCTGTTTTCCTGACGGCAGCTGTCAGAGTAGAAGGGCATAAGTGAACCAAGGCCCCAATTATTTGTCATGACAGCCAAAAAAATTGAGTTCGATGTAGCAGGTATGCACTGCGGCGGATGCTCAGGCCATCTCACTGCGATGCTTGCAGAACTGCCGGGAGTAACTGACGTCAAAGCAGATCATGTCTCAGGCAAAGTTTCGCTTTCGGTCGAAGGGGATGCGACAACATTCGATGATATTCGTGAATGCGTTCTGGACGCAGGATTCGATGTTGTGCCGGACTCTCTGAAAAATATTTCGTGAGCTCGGGTCGCCCACGGAAAAGCGGAACACGCGGAAATTTCACGGAAAAAAACATCACGGAGCAGACGTGAACAACACGGAACTCCCGTTCAAAAAAATATTTTCGTACTTTCACAAAATAATTTTTGAGACTTTTTTTTGCAAAAACATTTTGCGAACAGGATTGCCAAAAAAAATTTCAAAGAAAAATAAAACATCACGAAGCTCTCATTCAAAAAAAAATATTTTCGGACTCTCACAAAATAATTTTTAAAACTTACTTATTTAATTTCCGTGATGTTCACGTCTGCTCCGTGATATTTTTCCGTGAGATTTCTGTGTGTTCCGCTTTTCCGTGGGCGGCTCAAAGAAAAACACAAAAAACCATCCCCCATCGACAAGTAATTACGCCGGAATGGCACAATGGTACATAATGGCCAGGACACTTTCCGAACACGACATCGCGCTGCTCCTCAAACTTGCACCAGAATGCGACACACTCGTCTGCAAAGGATCCGAAAACACCTACCGGTCCATACTCCCGCCCGTAGCCAACCATTACGCCAAAGACGCAGACGACTTCGCCGCACGACTCAACAAACTCAGCGACGACGAATTCCTCAGACTCATCGACATGATCCGGGAAGGAAAAGAAGGAATCGGATGCATACCGGTAGAATGCGCAGAAGTCTTAATCGAACAGGCACTGCGCCGTGCAGGACCCGAAGCAGGCAACGAACTCTACGCCCTCTACGAAGCAGGCAGCCAATGCCAATAGATCATAAAAAAATAATATTACTCTTTTTTCAGTCTATTCAAAACAACTGCAATTGCCGCCTCGGCAAGAGCAACAACAGCTGCCTGATCAAACGTCTCAGAGTTAATCACCAGATCATACGGTGAATCATCGGAAATATCAATCTCATAGTACTCCATGTACCGCGACGCCTCGCTCGCCTCGCGATCAATGGTCTGCTGATAAGCCTCCTCGGGCGAAATATTCTCGCGCTCGGCAATCCGTTCCGAACGGCAGCCCGGAGAAGCATACAACAGCAGTTTCAGATCAGCATTCTCAACCATCCAGCCGGCAAGACGGCCTTCCAGAATAATATCATCGCTCGCCTCGCCGATCTCTTTCTGCCGGGCATCAATTTTCAGATCGATCTCAGGATTTTCCTCGGCAAGCTTACCAAAAGAAGCAAGGTCCATATCATGCTCCTTGGCAAGACCGCGGAAAACCTCTCCGGCAGACAGGTAGCGGAGATTGTATCTCTCGGCAAGCACCTTGCCAAGAGACGTGGTTCCCGAACCCGGAGAACCGCTGATCGTAATCCGCATCGGTTACAAGCCCCCGATATTCAGAGCCTTGCGAATTACCTGACTGACCGTAATAGAACAGAGCATGTACCAGAGAATCCAGAGCGGGAAGAACCAGAGATAGATGTCAAAGTAACTGGCAAGACCTGCGAACGGCAGGACGATCGCATTGCTGAGATTCGCGTTGGCCATAATCAGATCAGTGGTCTGCGGAATGTGTTCGATCAGCCAGAAAAAGATCGGGACCGTCAGCACAAGAATGTACGCCATCGGTTTGAACTGCTGCTGGCTCATCTCCATCTGCTCAGACATCATTGCCTGTTGACGTGCCTGCATCTTTTTGATTGCCTTCTCGTCGCCGGATCTCTGGGCTTCGCGGAACATTGCATTGAAGTCCTTGAACTTCTCCTGATTTTCCCGCATCTTTTCGTAGTCGATGGTGTACTTCTGAATGAGTGAGGAGTACAGACCCGTGAAGGTTGCAAGGATTAAGACCAGTGCAAAGAACGGCAGACCGAGAGCTGCGAACGGACCGATCACCAGATCGACCAGACTGGCGATAAACGTACGCGCTTCCGGCCAGCCGTAGAGAAGCATCATGCCGAACACGACGGCTAAGGCAATGTACATTCCGTACTTTTTACCGATTTCCATGAGGTTACCTCAGGGTTGCGGTAAGTTCCTCGACTGCTTTGTCAAGGAGGAAATCAGCGTTAACAATGATCTTTACCGTACAACCGGTGAGCATTGCATAGGATGCGGCAAACGCACGGTTCATTTCCTGATGTTCGGCGATGGACTTTGCACCTTCGACGTCGCGGACACGGCTTTCGTCGGAGAGGCGGCGGACGAGAATCTGATCATTGTCGGTCTCGACAAGAACGATCACATCAGGCATGATGGCGGAGACTACCCATTCCGGCAGACCGGCAAGGTATCCGTTCGGGGTCTTGACGGATGCGTGGGTGTCAACGATGACGTTGCCGTCGATTGCGGCGATTTTTTCTGCTGCAAGTTTTTGCAGGCGTTTCTGAACCGTGCGGTCAAGTTTTCTCATCTGGTCGCGGTCCTGGGCAAGTCCCTCGGCTAAGGCGACTTCAAACATGAAGCTGCCGAAGTTGATGTTCTGGTACGGGATGCCTTCTGCGACGATTTTTTCCATTGACGTATTAATTACTGTGGTTTTTCCAACGCCGGGGACGCCGGTGATGATGACCTTTTTTCCTGCCATATTTTAGATCACTTTTCCTTTGTGAGAATTGTCTAAAGGTTGGAGCGACAGGATAATAAATCTACTTTTCATTGTGTCTCTGCGCCCGAATTCGTTTATTGACGGGGAGCGTTCGTCATTGAGCGTATTCCCATCAGAGGGGAAATGTCATCTGATGCTGTGAAAAAATTTCATCATAATTATTTCTGAATAGGAGTTACGCTGTGGGGTTTTGTGGTATGCGATTTTGCTTGGAATAACCACGGAATGCACGGAGTACCCAGAACTTCACTGAAAATTGTACTCCCACAAAAAGATTTAGTCCGTTTTTTCTGGAAAAAGTAAGCGGGTAAGTGGCGAGTGGGCATGATGAGGAAAAAGAAACCGCAAATCCACGCAATCGCTTACTTTTTTCCAGAAAAAAAATCGACTAAATCTTTTTGTGAGAGTACAATTTTCAGTGAAGTTCTGGGTACTCCGTGCATTCCGTGGTTAGTCAGAGTGAGGTCAAGTAATGGAAAATCCCTTTTCCTTGTATTATTTTATACCGCGTAACTCCTTATTCTGAAAAATTTTCACGAGGACTCATGTGACGATGAATATTTTGGAGCCGCGAATTGCTCGACAATACAGAGTCATCGAAATATTTTCAACGCAAAAAAATTATCACAAAACATTTTCAGAAAAAAATTTCAAAACAAAAAATCCAAAGAAAATATTTTCAAACGTGTTTCAAAAAAATTCCAACAACGTGAAGGGTACGCCCCTTGCAAACTCACAACACACAAAACAAAAAAAAAGAATGTTTATTCTTTGCCGCCGAAGAAGCCCCGCATAAACGGATACATCTCCATGATCTGCTCGTTTGCAATCTGTTCATACAGACGGTAAACGATTGAGACCGTAAGCAGAAGACCAGTACCTCCGACGAAGCCGATGATACCGAGCATGTTTGCAAGAATACTTAATATTCCAATAAACACACCACCAATCACCGTCACACGCGGAATGTATCTGTCCAGATACCGTTCCAGCACCGCAGGGCTGCGGCGATATCCCGGAATCTGCATACCAGAGTTCTGAATCTGGCGGGCAACATGCTTCGAATCAAGACCGGCGGTCTTAACCCAGAAGATTGCGAACAGGGCACCACCTGCAATCATAACGAATGCATCAATACCAACACGGATAGCAACCTCCCATGCTGCATGGCCGGCACCCGTAAACTGCGGGAGCCACCACATCCAGTCCTGCGGCTGGTTAATCGGTGCAAGATACCACATCAGACCATTGATCGGCGTAGAACCATTGTACTCTCCAAGGAAAGTAATTCCAACACTGGAAAGGAACATACCAATCATCTGAATGTTTGCCTGCAGAACACGAACCAAGATCATCGGCAGAACACTTGCATACACAAGCTTCACCGGGAATCTGGCACGGGCACCACGCACATTCGCGTGGGCAAGCGGAATCTCGATACGGGTTGCCTCAACATACACAATAAGGAAAAACAACCCTATTGTCGTAACAAGTGCGAGCGCCTCAAGACCGAAGTACTCAATAAAGTTCGCACCTGAGCCTATGACCTCAAACAGTCGGGGGAAGAAACCCACCGCAAACTGATCGGTCGTCGTCTCCCAGTTAAGGAAACCGTTCACGAGACCCTGGGCAACTCCTGCAACGATGAAGATACCAACACCAGAACCAATACCCCATTTCGAGACGACCTCATCCATGAACACAACCAGCAGACCGCCTAAACAGATCTGCAGGAAAATCATAAACATCACGATCATCGTATTGCCGCCAAACATAGCAGCAACCGTCATGTCAGGAGTCATCCATCCGCCCAGCACGTTTGGCAGAGCTTCAAGAATGATCATCACAAAGATCAGCAACTTCTGCAGACCCATGTAAATAACCTGGCCACGCTCGTCAGAGGTATTAATCTTAATCAGGTCGGCACCACGAAGCAGCTGCAGTACGATAGATGCGGTCACAATCGGTCCGATACCAAGGTGCAGAATTGTTCCGGATGCACCGGCAAGTAATGCACGGTAATATTGGAAGACATCCAGAGAAGTTGCACTCAGACCAAAAACCGGAATGTTCGTCAGTATAAAATACAACAGCAGCACCGCGGCAGTCCACATCAACTTATTTTTGAAGTGAACGTGACCCTCCGGTGGCCTGACCGCCGGCATCTTTGCCAGCAGTGGTTCCATTCGATCCAGCAGTTCTCCCATGAGTGATACACCAAAAAATTAAATTTAGGGGGTCAGAGTCTGACCGCCCTTTTCCTGAACTTTTGCGACAGCACGCTCGGAGAAATTCTCTGCGGTGATCTCAAGTTTATGAGTAACCTGGCCTCCGCCGAGAACCTTCTCAACACCAATCTGTGCGGCGTCAAGAATAATAACATCTCCGTTTTGTGTGGCAATACCGCGGGCAACAAGATCCGGAATCATCTGGTCAATATCACCAATATCGAGAACTTCGTAGGTAACGGATGTCTTGCAGACAAATCCGTGTTTACCTTCCGTCTTCCCGAGCAGATAGAACCGGCTGAAATTGTGGTCACGCCATCCTGCCTGTCCACGACCTCCGCGGTTACCTGCACCACGGCGGTTCTTGTGGGTTCCTCCACCGCAGGTGCGGGTTCCCCGGAACTTTGAACGCTTGTTGACTGGCATACTTTTTACCTCATCTTGATCAGAAGGTCGTTAATTTCCTTCCCGTAGTATCCAAGGGCACCGCCCTGATTGTACGTACGCTTCGTGGTCTTGTATCCCTTTCTTGGCGGGTGCATACGAAGCACCGGCTTAAGTTCAGGAACATCCTTCATCCGGATCTGGCCTGCGACGAGAGCTGCTGCAAGGTCTGCAATGCTTCCATAGGAAGTTGCCTCCTTTACATACTCTTCAGTGAGCGGCTTGTTTCCGGTGAGTCTTCCACGGGTAGAGAGGATCGTCTCAAGGGTTGCAGCGTCGACTTCACCGAACGCAATGTAGTCCTTTGCCTTCCGGATCATACCGAGGTACTCCGGAGTCTCGGGCACGAGGACACAGTGGTTGATGTGGTGAAGACGCAGCATCTTTAAGGTCTCCTTAATGTCGCGGCGGGTGTTAACGACACCGCGAACCTGCACAACTGCGTACATTACTTTCTACCTCCGATACGAATCAGATTCGTTTCGCGAAGTGCGTTGTAGGTAGCCTTTGCGAAGTTGAGGGTCGTTCTCGTGTTACCACTGGTGTTGACCCACACATCACGGATACCGGCGAGTGCCAGAACCTTCTTACCAACGTCACCAGTCACCAGACCGATTCCTTTCGGGGCGGGCTTGAGAGTAACCGTAACAGATCCTGCTTTACCGGTAACTTCCATCGGGACAGAGTGTTTCTGACCGCAGCCGCATTCCCAGGAACCGCATCCACGGCGGACCTTGACAACGTTGAGCTTTGCATTCACGATTGCTTTCTTGATCGCAGTACCGACCTGAACATCTCTGCCCTGGCCGAAACCGATGTAACCATCCTTGTTGCCGACAACAACGACCGCTCTGAACTTAATACGGCGACCGGAGTCAGTCATACGCTGCATCATGTCAATGCAGAGGACTTCGTCAACAAGGTCAGGGAGCATTGCATCAACAATGCCTGCTTCCTTAATCGGGTATCCGCTTGCAAGGATCTCATCAAAGCTTGCAAAGTCCCCGGCCATAACTTTCTTGCCAAGACCGGTGATCGGGACCCACTCTTCCTGTTCGTAAGCCATGTTACTCCAGCTCCTTCATGATTGCGTCTTTTGCAGTCTCGACCTGAGAGACGAGGTCTGCATAACGGTCATCGTACTCCGCAATGTGGGCGCCGTTACAGCGGTCCTCATCCGGAAGGATGCTCTCTCCGACGGGGACGTCGAATCCTGCATCAACTGCTCCTTTTACTGCTGCAAACACACGGGCACCGGTGGATGCAACCTGCAGACCGATATCTGCAATTGCGCCCTCGTATCCGGCCTTCTGGGCACGGACTGCGAACAGCATACCGGTCAGGTATGCAGCCGGGGTGTTTCCAAGGTAGCCCTTGTATCCGTAGTTTGTGAGTTCTTTGCTGTTCACGTGAACGAGCGTGTAGTCGCCATCCATCTGTGCAGCAACAAGCTGAATGATGATGTGGCGGTTCGTCTTGCGGACAACCATACGGTTTCTGCCGGAGACGATCAGCCGCTGGCGCTGGTAGTAATCAGTTCTGCCTTCACGGCGTCTGCGGAACTGAACAAAGTATCTTCCATTTGTTGCCATTGTTTAGTCCCTCCGGGAAGTTACGATCTCAACCTGAGTCTTCAGGTGAGCGACACTGCGGAACTGACCACCGGCTGCGCGGCGGTAAAGTCTGCGGTACTCGGTTCTCGTAATGGAACCTGCATCACGCTGTGCACGGAGCTCTTTGCGCTGTGCACGGATCTTCTTGATCCACTGGGTCTTGGACGGAGTGCGTGCACCTTTTGCACCATTGCGGCGTCCCGGACCTTTACAGTGTCCGTATGCGCGCTTTGCAATGCGTGCCCGTGCACGTCCGCGGGAGATACCTTTCTTCTGATGGGAAGAGATTGCTCCTTCCTCGATCAGTCTGCGGATATCCTCACGGGACATTGCGCTCTGTACGTCAGAGAGTTTCTCAGGATTGATCCAGACACGGTTCAGACCGCATCCGAGAACGGATGCTGCGATACGACGCTGGGATGCAAGATCACTCATCGGACTTCGCCTCCTCAACAACCGGTGCAACAACAGTCTTTGCCTCTTTCGGGTTCAGAACCTTGATACCAAGGGTTGCTGCCTTTGTCTGCATAACAGCACGCTTCTGGCCGCCGACGGATCCGCCGATACGAACAGCTGTCGTTGCTGCATCAATCTCTTCAAGTTCGGCCGGAGTGAACACGAGAACTTCACGGTATCCGCTTGGGTGGAATCCGCGAATTGCTTTCGGTGCTCCAAATCCTGCTTCCGGGTGTGCACCCTTTGCACGGTAATCTTTGCGCTGCTTGCTGTGCAGACCGCGTGGTCTGCGCCAGGAGTCAGCCAGCTTAACCTTTGCACAGAGACACTGGCGGGAGAATCTGGCTCTCTTTGCAGCACGTGCACGAATCAGTTTCTTAATTTCGCTCGCCATGTTAGTTACCTCTGTTGGTAATGTAGATACCGTCCTGGAACACACGCGGGTCACGGTTGCGGACCTTGCAGGCCTGCTCAACGTTTGCTGCAGTGTTGCCGATCTTTTCACGGTCGATACCGTTTAAGATCACTTCGTCGCCCTGGACTTTTACCTTCACGCCTTCTACGATCTTTGCGTAGCGGGCCTGTTTCTCGCCAAGGAAGTTGGCGATCTCAACGCGGTCGCCTGCAACCTTCACCTGAATCGGGAAGTGGTTGTAGACAATTTTCATGTGGTACTCGTAGCCCTCAGTAACGCCTTTTGCCATTACATGCAGAAGTGCGTTGTAGGTACCGACGAGTGCATACACACGGCGTCTGGGAGATTCGGTCGTAATTTTGACAACGCCGTCTTCGGTGATGATGTCAATTGCCGGGTGGTGCATAATGCGTTCAAGGGAACCTTTTGCTCCCTTGACGGTCATCAGGTCACCTTCTTTGGTGATGGTTACGCCCGCCGGGATGTGGAAAATCATTTCATGCATAATTTATCCTCTCCTTAGAAGACGTATCCTAACAGCTCACCGCCGACGCCGAGCTTACGCGCCTGTTCGTGGGACATGACACCTTTGGAAGTGGTCAGAATAATAATTCCAAAACCCTTTCCTGGAAGGTATCTCATTTCCCAGGACTCGAGGTCCTCAACTTTTACTGAGAAACGGGGGGTGATAACACCACACTTGTTGATGCCGCCGGAAAGGGAAATCGCATACTGACCTCCTCTGCCGTCCTCAACCTTCTCGAAACCGTTAATATATCCATATTCCTGCATGACTTTAAGCATGTCACCAAAGAGGCGGCTTGCCGGTTCAACGGTCACTACAAGCTTACCAGTGTCACCGGCATTCTTGATAGCGCTCATTGCGTCTGCAATCGGATTCTGTTTTGTCATTCTCCGTCACCTCTTAGTTCATCTTCTTAAAGCCCATCGTGGGTGCCCACTCACGGAAGCACTGGCGGCAGAAGTAAATGTTATATCTGCGCACA
This sequence comes from Methanorbis furvi, assembly GCF_032714615.1. NCBI lineage: Archaea > Methanobacteriati > Methanobacteriota > Methanomicrobia > Methanomicrobiales > Methanocorpusculaceae > Methanorbis > Methanorbis furvi. The sequence continues at coordinate 26,426 of NZ_JAWDKA010000006.1, read as the reverse complement.
AGTCCCTGCTTACGTCCGCAAAGCTGGCACTGGTTTGCACCACGACCAAACTTTTTCTGCTGGACCTTGCCGTTGTCCTTTGCTGCCATGTTACTCCACCTCAATGCCGAAGGCCTCGGTCACAAATGCCATGGACTCCTCACGGGTCACATGCAGTTTGCTGTTGAGTTTCTTCTGTTGGATCTTTCTGCGTGCGGTTCTCGTACCTTTCTTCTCGATAACTGCGATAATATCCATACCGTAGATACCGATCTTCGGGTCATATGCCTGACCCGGAAAGTCCGTGTGTTCCTCAATACCGAAACCGAAGTTTCCGGTTGCATCGAACTGACGTGCATGGAGAACGTTCTCCACTGCATAGGTCTTTAATGCAGTCTGAAGGAAAGTTACAGCCTTTTCGCCGCGAAGGGTTACCTTGCAGCCGAGCGGCTGGCCACGGCGGACACCGAAAGCCGGAAGTGTGTTCTTTGCATAGGAACGGATTGGCTTGGATCCCTGGGTAAGGTCTGCCATGATGTTCTCGGCATTGACAAGACGTTCTCCTGCCTCACCGACGCCCATGTGGACGACAACCTTTGCAACAAAGGGCTTCTGCATGTCGGTCATGCATCAACACCCCAGGTGGAAAGGAAGGACTCGGTGGTTCCGATCATGTAGATGTAGTCCTCGATAGTCTCGAACTTGTCACCGTTTGCTGTCTCAATGACAACACGGTTCGGAAGGGAAGACTCCTGGATCTTGATCTCGACAATCTTACCGGTCTTGGTCGTGTGCTGACCGCCGATGATCATTGCCATGTTTCCTACTGCGAACGGGAAGTGCTGCTGGACAACAAACCGGTCGTCACCGACGATAGTGATGACAAGGGAATCTTTTCCTTTGCAGCTGTTGTCGCCGATGAAGTTTGCACCGCTTGTCAGGTTAATCTGGGTCTTGCCGCCGGTAATGGTGGTCTTGTTTGCGACCTTAACCAGCTGGACCTGTGCTGCTTCAGAGGAGATCTCGTGAGCAGTCTGACGTCCCTTCTCGTCAACAAGAATCATGTAGTGCTTGTTGATCTTCGGGAAGCTGACAATGTCGAACACGTCGATACCGATGTGTTCATCAGTTACGATCTTGCCGTTCAGAACAACGTGACGGTCATGAAGAATCTTCTTGACTTCTTTGGTGTTCTGGGCGAAGTTCATGTGATCACGCATCCAGACACCGATCGGAAGAGCAGATCCGTCGTGCGGACCGTGTGCGGGACTTACCACATACTTGCTTTCCTTACGGGCAATCTGCCATGCGTCCGGTGCTGTCATACGCTTTGTACGAGTCATTATGCCTTCACCTCAAGGCGTGCGACGCGCTTTGCGTCTTTGAGATTCAGTTTGGTGATCATCACATTCGAAGGGTCAACGGGTCTTGGAACATCCTCGCCGTTTGCCTTCTTCACTGCAACACCGTGAACAAGAACTTTGCTGCTCTTTGTGTCAACTGCGTCGACAACAGCTTCGGTTCCTGCGAACTCACCGCGGAGTACTTTTACGGTGTCGCCGGTGACAACACGGAAACTGCGCTTGCCATATTTCGTACGGAGATCGTCAGCGAGAGTTGCGTGTAAGAACGCTCCACGAACGTGGATAGGTGCGTTATACCGGAACTTTCTCTGCTTTCTCGGCTGAATGCTTGCAATACGTGCCATGTTTTCACCTTAGATAATGATCGTTGCCATCGATCCGACTTTCGGGAACCGCTCTGCAACTTCACGTGCGACCGGTCCTTTGATATCGGTACCGCGCGGGTCACCGTTATCATTTAAGAGGATCATTGCGTTCTCTTCAAAGGAAACACGCAGACCGTTCGGGCGGCGGAATTCCTTCTTCTGACGGACAACAACTGCTCTGACAAGCTTTCTCTTCATATCGGGGGTTCCCTTCTTGACAGTTACTGTCGCAAGGTCGCCGATACCCATCTTTGGCTGCCGGTTTTTGACACCATGGTAACCGAAGACGGAAACAATCTGTACAACACGGGCGCCCGTGTTGTCTGCACAAACCATCTTGGAGCCGGTCTGAAGTGCGCGCGGGATCTTGGATGTTAATCCTTTCATGCCCGAGTCACCTCAACAACGACATAGGAGGTTGTTTTGTTCAATGGTCTGCACTCTGCAATGGTAACCTCGTCGCCGATTCTGGCGTCGAGGCACGGAGCCATGTGTGCGTGAATTTTGGAACTGCGCTTCTCGTATCTGTCATATTTCTTGACAAAGTGGAGATAGTTCCGTTCAACGACAACGGTCCCCTGCATGCGCTCACTCACGACCTTACCGGTAATCACCTGGCCGCGCACCGGTAAGCTGCCGTGGAATGGGCAGTTTACATCGTTACAGTCCTTTTCAGGGGCTGTAACATTTAAGCCGATATTTTTTGCCATATTTAACCCTCATCTTACGCGCATTGTAACGCGCCGCGTTGGAGAAACAGACAAGCATGAGCAGTCTATTACAACATTAACACTATCCGGGAGGGTTACCCGGAGTAACATATATTGTTTCTCCAAGCACTTAATCCCATTCCCCGTCTGAAGAGAGAATGTGTTTTTGGTTTCATCGACGATGAAACCACACATTCCCTCCTGTGTTTTGTTGCGTGATCCCACCACAACCGCATACAAACCAATCAGTTCATGATTGCAGATAGATTGTGGAGTGATCATAGACTGTTTTACGCCTGACGCTTTGCCTGTTCAGTCTTAATACGTGCGATAGTTCTGCGAACTTCCCGGATCTTTCCGGGGTTTTCCGGTGCACCACCGGCGCTGACTTTTCCGTACTGCTGAATTAACTCGTTCTTGAGTTTCTGCTCGTTTTCCACAAGCTCAGCATCGGAGAACTGGGCAACTTCCTTTGCTCTGAAGATTGCCATAGTTTAGGCCTCCTTCTGGAACTCAGGTTCGGTTTCCGGCTCACTTGCAAGTTCTGCGTCAAACTCTTCAAACACATCAGCCTCGGCCATCTGTGCCGGAGCAGGGTTTGCATCCGGACGGATCTCAAAGTGATCCGGCAGGATTGCTCCCGGCGGGACAATCTTGACCTGAACACCAATGATACCGAGCTTCTTGACTGCGGTTGCGTATCCTGACTCAACCACAGACTCAGCCGGCTCACCGGAGTGTTTGATGTATCCTTCAACGAACTTCTGCACACGTGCACGGGCACCGGTGAGCTTACCTGCGATGATAACTTCGCAGCCAAGTGCTCCCGAGTCCATGACACGGCGGATGACGGAGGTACCTGCCTTACGGAAGTACCATCCGCGTTCCAGTGCATTTGCAAGGCGCTCGGCCATGATCTGGGCGTTTAAGTTCGGGTTTGCAACCTGCTGAACTTCAACCTGCGGAGAGTCGATACCGTATACTGAGGTAAGGTCAGACGTAATCTGGCGAACCAGTTTACCGCCTTTACCGATGACGATACCAGGCTTCTCAGCAAAGATCGTGACCTGGGTTCCGATCGGAGTGCGGACGATGTCCATTCCACCGTATCCGGCACGTTTGAGTTCCTTGTTGAGGTATTGCTCAACACGGACCTTGCGGACGCCGTCTGCGACAAACTTCTTCTCGATAGTCATACTTACTGCACCTCGCGGAGGATTAACTCAACGTTCACGGAGTCTCTGTGTTTCGGAGTGGCTCTGCCCATTGCACGGGGGAAGATTGCCTTGATGCACCGGCCTTTGTTTGCTGCGGCATGGATGATGACCATCTTTTCCGGAGCAAGACCTGCGTACTCGGCGTTCTTCTGTGCGGAGCGGATTAAGCGGATGTACTCTGCGGCTGCCTTGACCGGATATCTTCCGGCTGCGGTGCCAAAGGTCTTACCGTTTAAGCTCTTCTGGTGGCCGACGTTTCTTGCGTAGCGGTGGAACGGTACTGCTCTCTTGAGATCAACAACCTGTTCCAGATATGCAACTGCATCATCTGCCATCATGTTGCGGACAAGGTGGGCAATTTCCACTGCATGCTTCGGAGAGCATCCAAGCTCGTTGGCCTTTGCACGGGCGATGTTGTCGCCGGTAAGTTTGTTACTGTATTCTGTTCTTGCCATGACAATCACTTCAGTGGGACATACTTACTCGACCGGGTTGCACCGATACCGGCACTTCCGTGGCTGACCTTCTTGCGGGTCAGAGCGAACTCACCAAAGTAGTGGAACACTCCCTCAACCGGAATCTCAACATTGACGAACTCTTTACCAGAGTAGATGGCAACACTCTTGCCAACCATCTCGGGCAGAATGATCATGGAACGGACGTGAGTTCTCACGCCTTCACCTGTTACAATCTTATTGCGAACGTCTTCTTCCTCGCGGGTGAAACCGCGAAGGACCTTACGGCGGGCACTGCTCGGCATAATCGGCAGGAGCTCTTCCATGGACATGGACTTGAGCTGCTCGATGTTGTAGCCGTGGTAGGTGTACTCCTCTCGCCGCTTTGGCATTCTCTTAGTAGTTTTCTTTGCCATTTACGTTCACCTCCGGCATCCGGTTCTGCGTGCTGCGACGTGTCCGACTTTCTTACCGGCCGGCGTTCCGCGTGCGACAGTCTTTGGCTTACCCGGGTGCTGGTGTCCTCCACCACCGAATGGGTGGTCGATAACGTTCATAGCGACACCACGGACGCGTGGCCAGCGGGTTGCCGAGGTCTTCATCTTGTGATACTGTTTACCTGCTTTCAGGATCGGCTTGTCACCGCGTCCTCCACCTGCCACAAGGCCGATGGTTGCAAGACAGTTTTCATTGAACCATTTCGGTTTGCCGGACGGCATTCTGACACCGACTTTGCCTTCGGACTTTCCGATGACAATTGCCTGAACGCCGCTTGCGCGAACGAACTTGCCGCCGTCTCCGGGGCGTGCCTCGATGTTGCAGACTGCCATACCGGTAGGGATTGATGCAAGCGGAAGGGTGTTACCGTTCTCGATCTTTGCTTCAGGTCCCCATGCGAGCTCTTTGCCGATACCCACACCTTCGGTGATGAGTGCGTACTCTTTCTTGCCGTTGATTTTCACAACTGCAATCGGAGTGTGGCGTGCCGGGTCGTGTTCGATGTCAATGACGGTTGCAGTAACAGTTTCGGTAAAGGAACCGAAGTGTTTCAGCGCAGCCTTATACTGGTGCGACGGGGCGCGGTAGGTTGAACCTCCCTTTCCACGTGCCTGTGTACTAATTCTGTGTCCCATGTTGACTCACCTTACACAATACCCAGCTGAGAGAGAATCTCTTCAGCAGCGTTCTTCTCTTCGAAGGTAATGATTGCCTTCTTGGCTCCCTTGGTGGTCATCATGGTGCTGATGGATGCGACCTTCTTGCCGAAGCTCTTCTCCATTGCTGCCTTGACGGATGCCTTGGTTGCGTCCTTTCGTACGATGAAAGAAAGCTGGTTGGAATTTTCCAGGAGAACCATTGCCTTTTCTGTTACAAGCGGGTGTGCGAGTGTCATAATTATGCCTCCCCGAGTTTCTTGACAGCGGCTTCGGTCCAGACAGTAAGTCTGCCTGCATCGGTTCCGGGGGCAAGAACATTTGCGTTCAGAGAAGTGACCGGCATTACATCGACACCGGCAATGTTTGCACCTGCGGTGAATTCAGTACCGACCGTGACGATTAAGACGGACTTTGCCTGCTTGTATTTGCGTCCACGGGTCTTTCCGCGTCCTGCACGGATTGCACGGGACTCTTTTGCACGCTCAAGGTCTGCGCCGAGTCCGAGGGCAATGAGTGCCTTCTTGACTTCTGCGGTCTTGGTGAGCGTTTCAAATGCGTCCTCAACAACAATTGCTGCATCGCCTTCGAATTTGTGACCGCGGGCGGTGACAAGTTCGGTGTTTACGGTTGCTGCAATTGCAGAGCGGATGGCCTTTGCCTTCTCTTTCTTGTTGATCTTCTCAAGGATGATCTTCTCAACTTTTGGTGCGTGTGCCGGGTGACCGCCTTTGGTCTGCGGAACTTTTGCACCGCGGGATCCGTTCTTGATACGCGGAATCTTAGATTCGCCGCGCTTGGAACCCCAGCCTTCGGCAGAGGTTCTCATACCTGCATACGGGTCTGCGCCGTACGGCTGGTACTGTTCGCTCTGGTAGGCGAGGACAGCTCTCTTGATGAGGTCCGGGCGGAATTCTTCGGAGAAGACAACCGGAAGCTCGATTTCGTGGAGAACAGAACCGTTAATTGCTTTTACATTTGCTTTCATCGGTCAGGTCACCCCTGCTTGCTCTGGAGACTCACAAATTCTACAACCGGAGTCTGGATAGTCTGCTCGCCCATACGGGTTGCGGGGCGGATACGAATCAGGCGTTTTGCCGGGCCCGGGATGGAGCCTTTGATCAGAACGTAGTTGTTGCGGACAAGGCCGTAGTGGAGGAATCCTCCTGCCGGGTTGATCTCGTCCGGGTTCTCGCCGATCTTAATGACTCTCTTGTTGAACTCGGTACGCTGCTGGAAACCCATCTGACCGGGCATTGGAACCTGCCAGCGGACGTGGTGAGGGTGCCATGGACCAAGAGTACCGATGTGTCTGGTCTTCTTGGCTCTGGAGTGAGCTCTCTTTCTGAGACAGATACCGAATCTCTTGACTGCTCCCTGGAATCCCTTTCCTTTGGTGATTCCGGTGATGTCAGCGAACTGACCTTCGGAGAGAATGGTGTTCATGTCAATGCTGGTTCCAAGAAGGGAGAGTGCGTAGTCGAAGCGCTCCTGGGAGCTGCCGCCTGCGACACGGATTTCCATTAAGTCCGGAATCTTCTTTGGAACGCCGGTGAGAGTGTCCGGCTGGGTGTACATCAGAACCATAACTTCGACGACGTCTGCCATTGCGGCGTTGATCTTCTCGGTTGCAGCTGCGGCGTTGTGTGCCTTTGCTTTGGTGATTCTGCCGGAGAGAGCCGCAACATCTTCAGACCAGACTTCGGTAAGCGGGTGCTTGCCGTAGGTGTCTTTGACGTAGACGCGGATTGCAGCAACTTTCATTGCCGGAATCTCAATTACGGTCACCGGGACCATAATCTCTTTGCCTTCGGTCGGGCTCTTCTTGTGATCGTCAATCATGATGACGTGGGTCATGCCTGCTTTGTAGCCGGCGAAGCCCTGAAGCGTGGGCTGCCCGTTATACTCTGGCCAGGATTGGTACTTTGGTACAATACTCTTGGCCCTCTTGCGAGGATAGTATGCGAGTGAACCTGCACGCGGTCTCACAGTTCTCATGTGTTAATCAGTCCTTAATACTGTGTCTTGCGCCCTTGCGGGACGAAGACGTCTGCTGTGGTTGTCAATTATGAAACAACCGTTCTTTCACCATCGGCCTGCGAAATTTATCGCCTTCGACCATGGGACGTACATTCTAAGTGTCGGTCTCCGCACTCTGTGTAAATAACACAGGGGCTAAGAAGACGGAAAGACGGGTAGCAATTGATCCAATTGAGGATATCCGCAATGAACGACAACGTCTTGTCTGTTCTTGTGGTTTATGCCCGAAAACGCACAGGTTGAGTGTGCGCGCCGCACAGTTGCGGCTTCCAAGTCTCACGAAAGAGAACCTGACAGTCCACGCGCTCTTTGATTTTCACAAAGAATGGGCTCGTACATAACGACGTTCGCCCGGCGCGTTTCATCAGACCTATTGAGGTCTTAATCCTTTTGCGGGAACACCGCGAAAGGGTTACACGATAATGAAAACAGTCGCAGAATCTGCGTGTTTTCAAACCAACTGGATATCCACGATACACAGCAGCTATGCTGATATCAGCCTATGAAGGCTCCTCTATTATTGGTAGAGAAGAGTTATAAAGATAGTGGGGCAAGCTGAAAAAAAAGATTATCCGAAGTAGAGATCGCCGTCGGTGTTGAGGTATACCCGGATGTCTTCGCGTACATGCCGGCCCTTGATCTTTTCAGGCATATAGGAGCTGATGCGGTTGATGAGAGAAATGCTGTCGTAACGAATTTTGATGTTGAGAGGAGCAGCTGCCTGAAAGATCAGGTGCGGGGCCTCCATAAGATCAGTTCCGGCAGCAAGGATGCAGAGATCAGCAGCATCAAGAGTGTACAAAAACTCAAGGGTTTCTTTTGCACGTCTGATGTTTTCATTGGCAGATTTTTCTATAGTACAGATATTTGCTTTTGATGTCCCGAGACGATCGGCGATCTGCTGCTGGGTCATACCCTGTTTGCGGTATCTGATAACTTCCTTCTGACGATCGGTAAGGAGAGTATCCTTCATGGTTATTAATTTAAGATTGTTAACTATAAACATATTTGGTTAAAGAACTCTGCCTTCGCAGAGTAGTGTACTTTCACTCACAAACCAGCCCGCAGAAAAAATTCCGTGGTGGAGAAGTGCAGATCAGATATACTGCGAAGACACGCGCACAGATGTATGATGGTTGAGGCCGGTTTTGAGATGGGAGAGTTACCCAAACGAAAAAGATGAGGAAAAAAACATTTGCTGTTGTGATTCATCATCAGTTATCGTACCCGACGTTATCCGAAATTTATCGACATTTTCTTCAAAAAACCAAGGTATCACCTTATTTTTGAAAACCGCATTAACAATTCACAAACCTTATATTGGTTCTCGTCGATGATCTGATGTTCTCATTGAAAATGAGAGGTGTAATAAATATGGTAGTTAAGGTAGGAGTTGCAAAGCTCGGTAACATCGCATCCGGTGTTATGGCAGAGCTTCTGTTAGATGAGCGTGCAGACCGTGAAGACATGATGACCTTCATGGCAACCTCTGGAACGAAACTGCAGAAGGAAGATGTTGACCGTGTTGTCACCAACCTGAAAGCATGGCAGCCGGACTTTGCAATCGTCGTCTCCCCGAACGGACTCCTTGAGGGACCGGCCGGTGCACGTGAGGACCTTGCAGCAGCAGGTATCCCGACAATCGTCATCACTGATGATGTCACCTCCAAGAAGGAACAGTTCGACGCACTCAAGGCATCCAAGTTCGGATACATCATCGTCAAGGCAGACGCCATGATTGGTGCACGCCGTGAGTTCCTCGACCCAGTAGAGATGGCAGACTACAACGGCAACCTTGTCAAAGTCCTTGCACTGACCGGTGCATTCCGCAAGCTCCAGATGGAGCTCGACAAAGTCATCGACCAGGTTAAGGCAGGAAAGAAGGGCGCAGAGCTCGTTCTCCCGAAGGTTGTCCTGAACTCTGACAACTCCACCAAGGGCGAGTTTACCAACCCCTACGCACAGGCAAAGGCACGTGCAGCATACGAGATTGCACAGTCCGTTGCAGGCGTCAATGTTAAGGGTTGCTTCATGACCAAAGAGTGGACAGACTACGTCCCAATCGTCACCTCCGCACACGAAATGATGCGCGTTGCAGCAGCACTCTGTGATGAGGCACGCGAGATCGAGAAGGCAGGCGACAGCATCATCCGCAAGCCGCACAAGAAGACCGGTGAGATCGTTTCCAAGGTCGCACTGATCAGCAAGCCAGAGTAAATATTCTGAAAAAATATTTTTTTTCTTTTTTGTGGATGTTGTCCACGAGTCGTTTATTTAGCAAGCGATGTTTATCGTAGCTCCGCCCACGGAACACGCAGAGTACACGGAAATGGGCACGGAAAAAACATCACGGAGCAGACGTGAACAACACGGAAATAGAATTTCGTTGAATTTTTTTCAACAAGGCAACTAAAAATTATTTTGCGAAGAGTACAGAAAAAAAATATTTTTGAATACAATACAGTGAAAAAATTTCGTTGAGTTTTTTCAAAAGAGTAACTGAAAATTATTTTACGAAAGTACAGAAAAAATAATTTTGAATGAGAGTTCCGTGCTGTTCACGTCTGCTCCGTGATCTTTTTCTGTGAAGCTCCGCGTTTTCAGATTTTCCGTGGGCGGAGCAACGAAGCCATGCGAATCGTGGGCGGAGCTATGAAAAACATTTCTCACGACAGAAACATCGCGAGCAGCGGCAGCGTAAGCACACTAATCAGTGTAGTGATGAACACACCCTGAGCAGCAATATCAGGATGAACACGATGCTCGGATGCGAGCATCACCGTGTTCGTCGCAGCAGGCATTCCCGCGGTCACCACAATCACCCCAAGGATCAAAGGATTGGTGATGAACTGCGAAAAGATAGCAAACATCAGAGCAGGAAGGATCAGCAGACGAACTCCCGCGACAAAATACTGCCTGACATTACCGAAGATCTTTGAGAGATCCAGCTGCGCAAGAAAACCTCCGGTAACCACCAGAGATAATGGAGTGGTCACACTGTCAAGGAGAGCAAGAGATCCATTGATCGGATCAGGAATCGTTGTCGACGTCAGAAACAGGGCAAGACCGACGAATGTCGAGATGAAGGCAGCATTCAGAAGCAGCTTCGGTTGAAAAACCGGCCTGCCGTGTCCGCCGCCGTGTGCCGTCAGAAGCCAGATGCCAAGCGAGTACGCAAGAATCGTGAATGGAATGTTAAATATTGCCGCGTAAAAAATCGCCTGCGGACCAAAGATCATCGACAGGACCGGAAATCCCATGAACATCGAGTTGGAAAACACCAGCATGAACCGGAACACGCCATACTCCTCATGTTTCGCACGAAGAATAACCGGAGCAAACCAGGCGATCACGAGTGACACCGCATAGTAGCCGATCGCAGAAACCATCAGCAGCTCGCCGTTCTGCAGCAGCTCATTCGTAAACGGAATCTGCATCGAGTAGATGATCATCGCCGGAATACAGATATGCAGCAGAAATTTGGAAAGCGATGAGACTGATGTTTCCGTTAAAATCCCGACACGCCTGCAGAAAAATCCGACTCCGATCAGAAGGAACAGGATTAATATCTGATTCAAGGCGATAAAATAATCCACAACCAACATCCCCGAGGTATTTTGTACATATGAAACCGAACCGATAGTTAAACTATCGAACTGATCTATAATATGGTATGGACGAAATCGTCGAACAGGGATTTGAACGGCTCCAGACGCTGATCAGCGAAGCCAAAACAGAACAGGAGCGCCTCTCTGAAGAGATCATCAAACAAAACGCAGCCCTTCTTGTGCGCATGACAGAGTCTGTCGCGCCGATAGCAAAAGAGGTAGGATCTGAGTACCTGCTCAAAGCAAAACAGGACAGTAAAGGAGATCTCTATGACCAGAAGTACTATGATGAAAAGATGATCATTCTCGGGAAGAGTGAAGATCCTGTCGCGCTGAGGCCGGACGATCCCAAGAAAAAAGTCATTCAGCAGTTCTGTGTGCTCTCGGAAAACGGAAATCTCTACGAACTGATGTTTTCAAACGACGGATTCGTCGTCGACACCTATGCATCAGCGCTCACACCGGAGGATGCGCTGGAGTTCTATGGTTACGATATCATCTACATGCTCTACTCGGCAATGAAAGAGTACCTGCTTGCAGAAGAGGACGTGATTGCTGCACTTGATCTGACGCTTGGATACATTCAGAAAAAGAATCAGACATAATTTTTTTCGTTTTTGAAAACAAAGAAAAAACAGTGGGCCCGATGAGATTCGAACTCATGACCTCCCGGTTATCAGCCGGGCGCACCACCTAGCTATGCTACGGGCCCCGATTGGGTGTTACCCTAATACATATGCCGTGTCCATATAAATAGATTCCGAATTGCCGGATTTGAGTTAGTATTTCTGCCCCGTCCACGGAGCATGATTAAAGACACAACATCACCAATGGGGACAGGCTTAACTGCTTGTTCTGCCAAAAGTTAAGGAATAATATATTTGGCAGGATGAATACATGGCTGAAGAGAGAAAAAAACAATATCTTCTCGGAAACGCGGCAATTGCCCATGCATGCCTTGAAGCAGGAGTGGACTTTGTCTCGGGATATCCGGGAACGCCATCCTCCGAAGTGGTTGACACTCTCCGTGGAGTAAAGGATCCCTGGTATTATCTTGAGTGGTCGGTCAACGAAAAAGTTGCCTTTGAAAATGCGATCGGTGCAAGCTGGTGCGGATGCAGATCAATTGTGACCATGAAACATGTCGGCCTCAACGTCGCCGCAGACCCTCTGATGACCTCAGCCTATACCGGCGTGAAAGGCGGATTTGTTGTTCTGTCAGCAGATGATCCGTTCGCCCACAGTTCGCAGAACGAACAGGACTCCCGGATGTATGCAAAGTTTGCCCAGATTCCGTGTCTGGATCCAAAGGATGTTCAGCAGGCTCATGACATGATGACCGCTGCCTGGAACATTTCAGAGAAGTTTTCCCTGCCGGTGCTGTTTCGACCCACCACCAGAATCTGCCACTCAAAAAGTGACGTAGCTCTCGGCGAAGAAACTCCGTCACCACGCAAAGGCGAGTTTGTCCGCGACCCGAAACAGTACGTGGTGATTCCGGCACACACCCGCCCGCTTCATGCAATCCTCACCAAGAAGCAGGCCGAGGTTGCAAAATATCTTGTTGAGGCAGGCTACAACTCGGCGACCGTTCGCGGAGAACGTGCGGTGATTGCCGGAGGAATTTCTGCGGCATATGTTGAAGAGATTCTCCCCGAAGATATTTCATTAATCACGATCGGCGCATACCCGATCGATGCTGACTGGCTGGCTGAAGTTGTTGGAAAACACACCGAAGTTCTTGTCGTGGAAGAGCTGATGCCGGTTGTTGAGGAGGCGGTCCGGCAGGTTGCGGGAACGGTAACAGTTCACGGAAAACTCGACGGTTATCTGCCGCACGAAGGAGAGTTCTCAACAGCACTTGTTGCAAAAGCTCTTTTGAAGGCAGGCTACCTCAAAGAAGATCCGTTCCCGCCTGAGAAACAGCCGACCGCTGTCGCCGTCCGGCCGCCGATTCTCTGCCCCGGATGTCTGCACCGCTCGGTGTTTTACGCGATGAAGAAGGTGTTCAAAGACGGCGTGTTCCCAAGCGACATCGGCTGTTACACGCTCGGACTTCAGATGGGCGCGGTTGACACAACGATTTGTATGGGAGCATCGATCACGGTCGGATCAGGTATCGCCCACTCATGTCCGGAGACGGACGTGGTTTCCACAATCGGTGACTCCACTTTCCTGCACACCGGAGTGAACGGGTTGATCAATGCAGTGTATAATAACACAAACCAGACGGTCATCATTCTCGACAACCGGATCACGGCAATGACCGGGCACCAGCCAAACCCGAACACAGGGATGACGGCAACCGGCGTTGAGTCGCCGAAGATCTCACTCGAAGAGCTGGCACGTGCCTGCGGAGTTTCGTTTGTGGAGTCGGTTGACCCTTACGATCTGACGGATCTGCTGGAGACCCTGAAGGCTGCAAAGGAAAAACCGGGCGTGAAAGTTATTATCGCCAAGCAGCCGTGCGTGATCATGAACAAACGCAACGGCGTAAAACGCAGCAGATATGTGGTGGACGCTGAACGCTGTAATAAGTGCGGCGCATGCATCAGATACGGCTGTCCGGCTCTGGAGATCGATGAGAATGGTGCGGCAGTAACGACTGCATTATGTACCGGATGCGGCGTGTGTGCTGACATCTGTCCTGCAGGGGCGATTCACCGTGGAGGTGCGAGACAATGAAGAAGAGTTATGATGTGCTGATCGTTGGTATCGGCGGGCAGGGAACTATTCTTGCCTCGAACGTTCTCGGCGATGCCTGTGTGATCGAGGGCCGTCACGTTCGCGGCGCAGAGACGCACGGCATGTCGCAGCGCGGAGGGTCTGTTGAGACGCACATCCGCATCGATGGAAAGTTCGGCTCTCTGATTGCTCCGGGCTCTGCTGATCTGCTGATCGCGTTTGATATGCTTGAGGCGGTCCGCTACCGCCACTTCCTGAAGGATGGCGGAACAATGATCGTCAACCGCGAGATGATTGTGCCAACCTCGGTGTTTTCGGCAAAACTTCCGGTGCCGCAGCTTGATGATGTCGCTGTTGAGCTGAAGTCAGGCAGTGCCAAAGTTGTTCTGATGAATGCAACAGATATCGCGGCAAAGGCCGGCAGTCCGCTTGCGGCAAACATTGTTCTGCTTGGCGCAGCTTCACACGAGCTCCCGCTCTCGGTTGCATCGCTTGAAGAGGCTGTGCGGAGAAATGTTCCGCAGAAAACTATTGCGATCAATGAACAGGCATTTGCTCTGGGCCGCGAGGCCCTCTGATCTTTTTTTCTTTTTGAAATTTTTTTTTGTACTGGGATGACTTCGTAGCTCCGCCCACGGAGCACACTGAACACACGGAATTTTCACAGAAAAAGATCACGGAGCAGACGTGAACACCACGGAACTCTCATTCAAAATTATTTTCAGTTCTCATGTTGAAAAAAGCCAACGGAATTTTTTTCACGGTATCGCATTCAAAAATATTTTTTTCAGTACTCTCGAAAAATAATTTTCAGTTGACCTGTTGAAAAAAGCCAACGAAATTATATTTCCGTGATGTTCACGTCTGCTCTGTGATCTTTTTTCTGTGAAGCTCCGTGTTTTCAGATTTTCCGTGGGCGGAGCTACGAAATCATCCCCACAGAAAAAAAATTCTCAAAAACGAAAAAAATATTGAAACCGGTTTTACCCGATTTACATAATCTTGCCGAGCAGGCGGATAGAGTTGGTCATGTCCGGTCCAAGCGGGGAACCGAAGATGATCTGAGTGACACCTGCTTTGGTCAGGTCTTCACACTTCTGGCGGATAACATCCGGCGTACCGCAGATAGTGAATGCTGCGATTTCTTTCTCGGTAACGAGACCGCCGACTGCACCAAAGTCGAAGCGTGCAAGTGCGTCCTTAATCTTTGCAACATTTGCAAGGTCAAGGCCGTGGCGCTGGAGAAGTGCCTCAGGAGATCCTGCTGCAATGAATGCTGCAACGATCTTTGCTGCTTTCTCTGCCTTCTTCTGGTCCTGGTCGATGGACAGTGCAGTGTATGCTCCGACATCGAATCCTTTCTTGCCGACCTTCTCGCATGCTGCCTTAATGATTGGGATTGCAACTGCGAAGTCTTTCGGGTTGGATGCGTTGATCAGTGCACCGTCTCCTTTGAGACCTGCGAGCTCAAGGACTTTCGGTCCCTGTGCACCGACGTAGACTGGGATGCCCTTCTTTCCTGGAAGAGTGACACCGGTAAGCTTTGCACCATCGTAGTCGAAGAACTCAAGACCTGACTTCTTGACTTCTGCACCGCTGCAGAGTGCGCGAATCTGGTCGATTGCTTCACCGAGTCTTGCGACCGGCTTTACCGGGTCGATTGCGAGCTTCGGAAGGGTGGACAGGTCGCCAGGACCGATACCGAGGACTGCACGACCATCGGAGATCTCATTCAGGGTGCAGGCAAAGGATGCCATTCCTGCCGGAGTGTCAGTGAAGGAGTTCATGATACCCGGACCCATTTTCAGGGTGGTGGTTGCCTGAGCAACTGCGGTCAGAACCGGGTAGCAGTGGCGGTTGTTGTAGTGGTTAGTGATCCATGCGTAGTCAATGTCCTTGCTCTCTGCAAGTTTACAGTAGTTAACTACCTGCTTAACATTAACGTTTCCCGGAACAAACTCAATTCCATATGTCAAAGTTCTTTACACCTCAATTCTAAGTTAATCCCCTCTGCATAAATAGATTCTGTTTTGAAGACACACTTTCCGGCAAAATCCGCGGGATTCCCCTATGGAATCCTAAAATCGGCTGAAATCATCGTTTTTTGTATGCGCTTTCCGATTTGTCGATTTCGTTTTTAAAAATCATCGTATCTTATAAAAGAATATATGGTTACAAAAGGAATAATAGAAGCAGAATGCATTCTTGAAATGCATGGGAATCACAATGAGAGCACTACTTATCGGAATCGGCGGAGCGGGTTGTCAGATCGTTGACACACTCAATCAACACGACGAACGGAGTGGTGTACGAAGTGTGCGTTCATTTGTGTTTGATGCAGATCAGAAAACGATCTCCGAGATGCAAAGTATTCCCCAGGAAGACCGGTTCGTACTCACCCCAACAGATCCAATCAAACAGAACAACACGAAGGGAACGGATTTTGAAGTGGGAAACCTTGCAAGCTGTTTTCAGCGTGACGGCGTGCATGACGTTGATGCAGTTTTTGTCTGTGCAGGACTTGGCGGAAGAATGGCCGAACTTGTGCCAACTGTTGTTGAGCAGCTCAACGACGCCTTCGCAGATCCGGTATTCTGCATCCTCACCCTTCCCGGAAGAAACGAAGGCGTGAAGGTATCAGCACGCGCCTCAGAAACCCTTGCCGAAATACGAAAAGTTTCGCAGGCAACCATTCTCTTCGACAACGAAACATGGTTCAAGCGTACCGAAGAGGAGGACAGTATCAAAAATCAGATAGAGGCGAAACGAAAAGCCACCATCTATGAGATGTATCCGGTACTGAACGAGATGCTCGCACGTCGTGTCGGCCTCCTCCTCAGAGCAGGAGAGTTCAATCACCGCGGCGTGGAAGCTGCCGAAGTTGTGCTGGATGCAGGCGAAGTGCTCAATACCCTCAAAGATATGGACCTTGTTGCGATCGGTTATGCGACCGAGAAACTTCCGACAACATGGACCAACAATATGATGAAACGCATCCGTGTGGAAAAATATCTTCTGGAAGAAAATCAGGCACGGACATCACGCATCGTTGAGCTGGCAAAGCAGGCGGTCTATCGCGAGGTCTCTGTTCCCTGTGATCTGACCTCTTCGGAAAAAGCTCTGGTGCTGATCGCAGGGCCTTCTGATGAACTGTCGATGAAAGGATTTCAAACGGTGCGCAAATGGATCGACCGCAGTATCAAAGGTCTTGAGATGCGTGCCGGAGATTATCCGGTAAAGTCAACCCAGTATGTCGGTGTGATTATTGTTCTCGCCGGTCTGGAAAATGTACCACGAGTGAAGGAGTTGGACGAGATTCGAGGAATATACGAAAACGAACAGAGCAAGGAGTACGAAGAAGAGGAAGAGGAGACAACACCCGCCATTCAGATTGCTGGCGACTCGGTTCTCTTTGAAGAGGAGATGGTGATGCCCATTGGTCTTGGCGTTCCGTCAGCTGCTCAGGTTTTCGAGGAAAACGAAGAGGACATCTTTGAGCTGGAGGATGATTACTCAAACATGCTTCAGGAGGCAGGGCAGACCCTCGCCTACGAATCGGACGATGTTTTCGAGGACGAGGAAGAGATCTACGATGCAACTCCGTATGGGGAGGATGTCTTTGAAGATGAGGAGGAGTACTATGGTGAGGACGTCTTTGAGGATGAAGTCCAGCAGCAGTATGTATACCAGCCCGGAGGGGAGGATGATGTGTTTGAGGATGTGGTCAGGAGAGTGGTTGCTCCGCCACCGCCGCAGCAGCAGTACATCTATCCGCCGCAGTATGTCCAGCAGTATATCGGGTCACAGCCCCAGCAGGCAACTATCTTTGATGAGACTGCACAGGAGAGACAGGTTCTCCCGACGGCAAAGCCAAAGGAGATGCCAAAAATAACCATTGCCGGACCGAAGAAGCAGCCACAGATGAGCGGGAGCACCATCATGATGCCGAAGCGGCAGAGAAAGGAGGACACAGTTCTCGCCGGCATGGCGGATGTGGGCGGCAAGGACAAGCCGAAGGACTCGGACAGGGTGGGAACCGGCATGGCAAGTGTCGGTGGAGCAGGAAGACCAAAGGAGACGATGAGTGCGGGAGTCCTTGAGGGATCGGTGACGGTTGGACATCAGAAACCGAAAGAGACCGACGGACATATCAGAATGTCGGGAGGTCAGAGACCGAAGGAGACGGACGGGCATGTAAGAATGGCGGGGAGTCAGAGGCCAAAGGAGACCGACGGACATGTAAGAATGTCAGGAAGTCAGAGACCAAAGGAGATGGACGGACCCGTAAGAATGGCCGGAGCACAAACACCCAAAGAGATTGACGGAGCTATTCGCGGAGGGTCTGCACAGCGGCCGAAGGAGATTGGTGAATCGGCAAAGGTTCGTGACTCCCAGAAACCCCGCGAGGTCAACAAAGGTATCCGGGTAACCTCGATTCCTCTCCCGAAAAATGCCGCGGTCAAAGAGATTGCAAAAAAAAGTGATAAGGATAAGTGGGTGTAAACCCGTTCATATTTTTGATTTTACAATTCCGTAGCTGTCCTGATAATTTCCATTGTAGGCTGTTTCCACATCGCCAAGGATTGGATGAATAAGCATCTGTACGATGCGTGTTCCCTTCGTAACCGAAATATCCTCAGGCCCCATGTTTACCATGCAAAGTGTCAGATTTCCCCGAAATCCGGGATCAATGTAGCCTGCACCAAGCAGTACTCCTTTTCTGCCAAACGAGGAACGGCCTCGAAGCGTGGCGGCGAGATCAGCAGGAAGGCTGACAAACTCCATGGTCGCAACAAGAGACAACTCACCTTTTTTCAAAACGATATCCTCAGCAGCACGCAGGTCATAGGATGCCGGCTGCAGGGAGTCTTCAGCAAAAGGAGCAATGCCAAGGGTGCCGTCAGCAATTCGTGCACGAATGCGGGATGAGGAGAGTAACATGTATGGTGTGTTGGTTTCCTTTCCAATTGTAATTTGTGATGTATCAGGACAAATACGATAGAGTAAAAAAGAGAGAAAAAGAGATGAGTATACAATAAGGATCTGTAGGGTAGTGGATATCCTTCCGGGCTTCGAACCCGGAGAACTGGGTTCGATCCCCAGCAGGTCCGTGTATTTTGAATTTTTATGCGTGAGCCTCTCACGTCGTGATCATAGTGTTCACAGTTTCACATAAAATGAGTTAGTCTCGATTGGAGTTCCGTGATATTTTTTTCGGTGAAATTTCTGTGTGTTCCCGCGAAGCAGTGAACACGATGGAACGGCATGCGAATCGTGGGTAGCAAAGTGTTTTGAAAAAAATGATTGTTAGAATCCTCTGCGACCGAAGTCATTATTTCTTCTCGGTCTTCGGGTTCTCGTGAAAAGGAAAACAAGAATCACAATAACAATGACCGCAACAATACAGCCGACAACAATCGGCGTCGGGAAGTTGGGAGTCATCGGGAGAGTGATCGTATTGTCACCCGTGGTTGTGATCTGATACGAGATGCTGGTTCCCGTGTAACCATCTTTGGACGCTGCAAAGAGAACGGTCTGACCAGGAGACATGGTCTTCGTGAACTTTCCGGTCGCATCAGTCACGCCCGTAACCAGATTGTCCAGAGAAACAAGAGCACCGGCAACCGGAGTTGTTCCCTCAACAACCAGAACCGTGACCGGAACGGATTCATACGTGAGCTCAACAACCACATCTGATGAGTCTTCAGAGAAGGTGACTTTTTTGGTGTACGGAACATAGTTGGTCTTGGTCACCTTCAGATCATACGTTCCCGCGGTAAGTTTGGAGAGTGATGCTCTGCCGTACTCATCAGTATAGACCGTGGTCTTCTCATCAATAATTACTGACGCAGCAGGAATCGGTTTTTTGTCAGTGTCATAGACAAGGACACGCGGGGAAAGGTACGACTTCGAGAGCGTGATCGTAAGCGATGTCTGATCCGAGTCAATGTACTGGGATGAAGAGTAGGTCTCGTACGAGTCAGCAGTTACCTGAACATTGTGGTAGGCTCCTTTTTCCATGGATACATGCAGAACACCTGCGCTGTTGGTTGTACCCATAGTGAGGCCGTCAACTGCAATTTTCGCACCGGAAACCGGAGTCGACTTGTCAGGATTGAGAACTTTTACCTGAATCAGATTTGACTTCTGCAGATAGACGGTGTAGTCTTTGTCCATCACATTGATGGTGAGAGAAAACTTCTGCGTGTCATAGCCGTCTTTACTTATCGATACCGTGTAAGTGGACTGATACTCTACTGCGGCAAACTTTGCTCTGCCGTTCACATCAGTGTAAAGAGTCTGATCAAGACCTCCTTTGGTTATGACAACCTTTGCATCCTTGACCGGGTCGTGGGAGGCACTGTTATCATAGACATTTAGTGTGAGACTTGTTGCTTCCGCAGCTGCTGCACCACTGAAGAGCAGGGCCGCAAGCAAAAAGATCGCAACGAGATGTTTTATGTACATAGATGTATTCAGTTTTGGAGGTGAACCGGTATTACTTATTCGGTCGAACTGGTGATGTGGGCGCCTTTCACTCATAGTAGTATAGTAGTAACAGGAGGTTTGTATGCTTTGTTGTGGGAGAGGATCTCTGTTGCACACGTATTCATGGATGTTCTCCATGAATGTCATCATGAGAACATGATCAATGACGGACATCAGCTTGGTTACGTAAATGAATTCAGATGCAAAACCAATGAGGTAGTAGTGCGTGTGTGCCCGGACATGTCAACAATCAGTTCAAACTATATCTGGTTGTTGCCACAACAACCGAAGTGTTGAAAATCATAACGAAATTGTCTTGAATGTGCGAATTTTTCAAAATTACCATACCAACATCCCTTCATAATACCATATATTTTCACTGTCCCGTAAATCACAATAGACCTACCAATCGCAAAGAAGAACGAAAAACCTTCAGGGCTATTTCAGTGATTTTGGAGATAGGTGAACACATCAATGACACCAACCACATGCAACATGAGTGAAATCGATCAGATCGTCGAGATTGAAATGGAACCGCCGATCATTTATGCAGACTCTGCAACACCAGTCAGTGATTTTCTGAAACTGTATGATAACAAAAAAACCATGGATAATTATCGCCTTGCAATCGCAGCCTATCTGAACTGTGTGTATCCGGATCTCCTATCCAAGAGAGCAGAAGATATCGATCCTTACGCATCGGCATATCTTACAGATCTCAAACGCGGAAGAAATTATCACCGTGATCTCAAAATAGCGATCAACCATTTTTCAAAATGTTATGCACCCATGACCGCGAACCTGAATATCAAATCAACCTGTGTATGGCTTGAGGACAACGGGTATTCTCTAAGCAGACGGGAACGTCAGCGACTGTTTAACTGTCTGCCTCCTGCAAGACCGACAACAAAAGAACTGGAGATCAAACGAAAAGTTTTCCGTGAGATGTATCTGGAACTCCCAGAACATATCGGAACCCTTCTTCTGACTCTCGTGGGATCCGGTATGCGGCTTGGCGAGGCAATGACCCTTCTCAAAACTGATCTCGATGAAGATCAACAGAGAACAGCCGTCAACATCCGTGCTGAGAACACCAAAACCAGAACTGCACGAACAACCTACCTCACGCTTGAAGCATCCGAAGCTCTCAGGGACTATTTCACCGCACGTCGTGACGAAGATCCAAGAGTGTTTCCTTTCTCGGTTGGAACAGCACAGTATCATTTCAGAAAAACTGCTGATGAACTCGGCTACGGAAACCGCGATCCGGTAACCAATGTCAGCCAGCTTCACTGGCACATGACCCGCAAATGGTTCATCTCACGATTCGGTCTTGCGGCGAACAAAGATATTGGTGAGATGCTTGCAGGACACGAAGGATATCTGGCAGGATCCTATCAGCGATACACCAGAAAACAGATACTCAAACAGTTCAGAAAAGCAGAGAAGGAGATCAGCATTCTCAGGTGAACCTTACAACCTGATCAGATCCAGAGTCAGAAGCATCACCGGCAGCATAATTGCCCCCATACAAAAAATTCTCGGAACATTTACGAGACCTGGGATCATGCCGACCAGAGCAGCAACCAGTAAAACCAACAAACCAAACGGTCCGCAAAACACAAACGACATCACAATTAGAAACACGAGAACAATCTTTGCAAGCAGCGGCTGGTTCAATCGCATCACCAGTGGCGCGAAACGTGAAGACGTGATCGTAAGAAGATAAGCAAAGACTGCAGCAACAGCAGCCGCAGCCATCATCAGCGACAGCGGTGGAAGATCAATCGCACCCAAAGCAACCATCGCGCCGCTTCGCATTCTTCCAATTGCATACAACGCGGCAATGCCAAGAACTGCATTCGCGGTGTTCGCCGCACTTGTCGCTACCAGATAGCTGCGGGCATCCATCGACTCAAAATCACTGCTGCGCCGGACAACAAGTACTGCATTTGCCGTGCCGCTGGAAAAACCCGGCAGCCAGCCGACAACAGCCCCTGCAACAGCCCCGCGCAAACCGCCTGCGAGTATATCCCGCCGGGAGATCGACAAACCCGAAAAATTTTGCGCAGGCAGAGGCTGTGAGGATCGCATTGATGCCAACAGCACAGGTATACCAAAAAGTCCGGTGAGGAGCGGCAGCAAAACTTCTCCAATACCAAACAATCCGAACGAAAAATAAGAGTAGCCCAAAGAGAAAACACCGAGAACACCGGACGCGGCAAACACCGCAAGAGCCCAGGCAGGTGTTTTACTGTACACAATCAAAAGACCTGCCGCAAACAAAATTACCAGACCAATCCCCCAGTCAATATACTCCTGCAGCGGCGGAAGGAACAGCATAAACAGTGCGAACAGCGGGAGGCAGAGAAGAAATCCTGCCGCACTTCCGATCGCTGACGTTCGAACCGCCTCTTCGCCGTGACCGGCAAGACACATCCGATGCGCCGGGAGAACAGCGAGAACAGTGTCAGGATCAGGGACGCCGAGAAAAGTCGACGGCACTGCGTCCAGAAATGTGTGAGTCACCATGGTGGCAACGATTGCCGCGGCAACTCCTTCAGCACCGAACAGGATCAGAAGCGGACCTGCCGCCCCTGCGAGAAAACCTGCGATGGTGTTTGAATGAATGCCCGGAACAAGACCGGAAACAGTTCCGAGAAGGACTCCGAAAAGACAGCCGGCTACCACCCCAAGCATATCTGAATCTTGACGGGACAGCATATTAACTCTGCCGTCCAATATTTGCGCATGTTACTTGCGATCACCCGTCTCGCCGAAAAAGGTTCGGCAGACGCTGCTCTCTGCAAAAAATACGGACATGAATGCAGAATTGTCTCGCCGCTTCGTGCGGAGATCAGAAGCAGTACGATTCAGACATTTGTGCTTGCAGCAGCTGATGGTGAGTTCGATGCAATATTTTTCACCAGTGCCCTTCCTGCGCAAAAAATCGCCCCGCTCTTACATCCAGACATCACAAAAAATTCGCGGGTGATCGCGATTGGTCCGCAGACCGCAAAAGTTCTGCATGATGCAGGGATTGCAGCAGAAACTCTTCCGACATTTTATTCGCGCGACTTTGTACCCTATCTTGGTGAATGGATCAGTGGAAAACGTATCGGTATTCCGCGGGCGGATGTACCGAACCCGGGCCTGATCAATGCGATCGAGGATGCGGGCGGCATGGCGTTTGAGTACAGATGCTATGGTCTTGAACCAACCAATGAACTGCTGAACTTCGACGAAGTCGACGCAGTCCTGTTTACCAGTGCAAACTCGTACAAGATGGCGCTGCTCCCCCCCATGCAGAACATTCTTCCAATAGCCATTGGTGATATCACCGCTGACGCCATGCGGGCAGGGGGAGTTGAACCGAAAATTGTCGGTGACGGATCTCTGGAAGGAACGCTGAACGCTCTGAACACCTATCTGGAGAGCAGCCAATGAGCTACACCGGCGTTCTTCTGGTGGACAAGCCGCGGGGACCAAGCAGCCATCAGGTTGCGGCATGGGTTGGTGATATGCTGAAGAGCGAGGTAGGCCACTCGGGAACTCTTGACCCTATGGTCTCAGGAGTTCTTGTCGTGATGCTTGGTAAAGCAGTCCGCCTTGCCCCACTATTATTACTGCATGAAAAAGAGTACGTGGCATGTCTTCGTCTGCATGCAGACATCCCTCGCGAAAAAGTGGAGGCGGCAGTAAAAGAGTTCACCGGCCGCGTCTATCAGCGACCGCCGAGACGCTCGGCGGTGAAGCGGGCGCTCCGCATTCGCGTGATTCACCGCATTGAGCTTCTTGACATGCAGGACAGGCTGGTGCTGATACGTGTCCGCTGCGAAGCAGGCACATATATTAGATCACTCTGCGTCCACATCGGCAGAATACTTGGATGCGGATCACAGATGATCGAACTGCGGCGGACAAAGTCCGGAGGATTTTCTGTTGAAAATACGCACACGCTCCACGAAGTTCGTGACGCGATCGAGAACGGTGACGAGGAAAAAATCCGTGCCATGATCCTGCCGCCCGAAGAAGCAATCGCAGACATTCCAAAAATCATTGTCCGGCCAAGTGCTGCCGACGCAGTTTCTCACGGGGCAGTACTTGCGGGAGTTGGGGTAATCCGGTGCGACAAATTTGTGCGTGGACAGAGCGTGGCAGTGATCACCGAAGAGGGCAGACTCGTCGCCCTTGCCGAAGGACTGCGTGACTCAGAAAAATTTGTCTGCGGCGAGCCGGGTCTTATTGCCAGATCGACCCGGGTTTTTCTTTCGCCGGCACGTTCAAACAAGCAATATTAATAAAGACGAAAAACCCACATCTTATGCTAGTTTGCTGAGGTAGTCTAGCGGTAGGGCGCGGGCCTGGAAAGCCCGTGAGGCGAAAGTCTCTCGGGAGTTCAAATCTCCCCCTCAGCGTTTTTCTTTTTGAATTTTTTGCACTCTGGCAAACCCTTATCTCGTTCTCCTGCCTAAAATCACCTAATGATACTCAGCAGCTCTACGGTTGACATTGTCAGTGTCTATGCTGTTCTCCATGCAGACGATGCCCGGCATATAGGAGTCCGGGAAGGAGACCGCGTCACTATTATCAATAACGCGAAAGGAACATCAGTGCGTGCGGCTGTATCCCTCACGGAAAATGTCACAACTCCCGGAACAATCATCATCACTGCCGGAGCAAACGAAAAACTTCAGACAAATAAAGGAGATCCTGTTGAGATCCGCGTCGCATCCCGACCTGCGTCAATAGAGTTCATCCGCAAAAAAATGGACGGCGGTAAACTCACCCGCGAAGAGACCGCACAGATTGTAGAGGACATGACCGCAAACGTTCTCTCACCCTCCGAGATTACCGCATATATTACTGCAGCATACATCAACAATCTCGACATGGATGAGATAGAGTATCTCACCCGCGAGATGGTCGCGTCCGGCGACCGGCTCAGTTTCAACACCCGGCCGATTGTGGACAAGCACTCAATCGGCGGAGTGCCGGGAAATAAAATCACTCTTCTCGTGGTGCCGGTCATTGCTGCTGCCGGGCTTTTGATTCCAAAGACCAGTTCACGTGCCATTACCGGCGCCGGAGGGACTGCGGATCTGATGGAGGCACTTGCCCCGGTAACATTTACGATTCAGGAGATTCAGCAAATGACGCTGAAGGCCGGCGGTGTGATCGTCTGGGGAGGAGCGACAAACATTGCGCCAGCAGATGATCTGATCATCACCTATGAGTATCCGCTGAAGATTGATGCACGAGGCCAGATGCTGGCAAGCATCATGGCCAAGAAGATGGCTGTGGGATCTGACACCTGCGTGATCGACATTCCGGTAGGTCCCGGGACAAAAGTTCCGAATGAGAATGAGGGACGGCTGCTTGCAAATGATCTGATCGAGCTCGGGAGACGTCTTGGCGTTCGCGTTGAGTGCGCAATTACGTATGGAGGGGCACCGGTCGGAAGAAATATTGGTGTGAATCTTGAGGTCACAGAGGCTCTCAGAATTCTTGAGGGAATGCCAGGCCCCACCTCTCTAATGCAGAAGAGTGCAGCCCTTGCCGGCATGGCTCTTGAGATGACCGGAAAGACCGCGTACGGTTTTGGTACTGAGGCTGCGATGGATCTGATCAAAAGCGGTAAGGCACTGCAGAAAATGCAGGAGATGATTGAGATACAGGGCGGCGACCCGAAAGTCAAATCTTCCGATCTTGCTTTGGGTTCGAATGTGTTTGATGTTCCTGCCCCAAATGACGGATACGTAATTGCGGTGAAAAATCGTGAGCTGATCAATGTTGCACGAACTGCAGGGTCTCCTGCGGATCACGGAGCAGGACTGTATCTGCACAAAAAACCCGGAGAGTCGGTGAAGAAGGGAGAGCCGATTTTGACTATTTACGCAGATCGCGGGTGGAGGCTTCAGCGGGCGATTGAAGAGGCAAGAGTGAGCATGCCGGTTGTGGTTGAGGGGATGCTGCTTGATCGGGTTCCGCCGATACGGCGTGTTGCCTGAAAATCTTTTTTTTTGTTTTGAGTTGAGAAATTTTTTCTCAGAATTATTTTGTGCAAAAATTACACAAGCCACATGAAAATTATTCCAGAACAAGCGGACCGAAGACGTTTCGAATGATCACGGTGAATTGTACCGCGTAACATCAGATTGCAATAATTTTTTTGAAAAGAGCATCTTTGTGATAAAAAGGGAATTTGTCCCGGGTGGGACAAAATCACCAGTTTTTTGTTTCACGCTGCTTAGTTGCGGCGGAGTACGAGAAGTGCTACTGCACCAAGTCCTGCAAGTGCAATGAATGCGCCGAATCCCGGAGTAGTCGGGGTTGCGGTGGTGGTTACAGGAGCGGTAG